>DOYB01000254.1 GCA_003518745.1 Selenomonas sp.
TGCCTGTCAAAGGAAAAGAAAATTCGGAAAATGGGTGCTGTGCTGCGTCATCGTGAAGTAGGCTTTTCAGCAAATGTGCTCTGCGCATGGGAGGCCCCGGCAGAACGGCTGGACGAGATTGCATCTCACATGAGCATGCACCCGGCTGTGTCCCATTGCTATGATCGCACAACTGCTGAAGGATGGCCTTATAATCTTTATACAATGATTCATGCCTTTTCGCGGGAAGAGTGCGAGACAATCGCTAAACAGCTTGCCGAGGAAACCGGAATCAGCAACAGGGTGATGCTGTACTCCAAAAAGGAATGGAAAAAATCCAGCATGAAGTACTTCAGCGAGTCAGACAGCCTAAATGAATCTGAGAGGCAGGATAAAGACTGATTTTAACGACTATTCAGAGTATCGGGCTTTGGGGATATGAGGATTGGCAATGGACAGAAAAAAACTGACACGGGAGCTTGATCTTTATATCAAGCAGAACTATCGCCCTGAAGGATTCAAATTAAAAGACTTCATCGGGGTTCGCTCGGTCGGATCTACCATTGGTACACCTATTGGTGGCGCAAAATGGGCATTGTCCTTCTTGCTGGACAAGCTGGAGATGACCTTTTCCGAGAAACTGATGAAGCTAATTGAGAAAAAGGGACGCAAACCTGGCGAAGTCTATACTAAGGCGGGCGTGACCAAGGCACACTTTTCTAAAATAAAAGCCGATAAGGATTATCACCCAACCAAGGAAACGGCTCTTGCCTTTGTAATTGCCCTGCATCTTGACCTCGATGAAGCCGCCGATTTACTGAAACGAGCAGGATATACTTTTTCACATAGCAGTGAGAGTGACATCATCAATGTCATTAAGTTAAGGATTTTGAAACATAGGTTTACAATTTGGCTTCGAAAGAAGCCTTTATTTTTTCTCACTTTTAGAAAAAAAGACTTGACAATCAGGCAATTTCGTGCGGCGTGACCTCTTACGAGGTCACGCCCTTGTAATTGAGAGGATATCACTTCTTTCAGATTACAAGGAGGCACGAACATGAACGAATATCCCACATACGTCAAGCATTGCCTGCTGGCCGCCATCTCCCAAATGACGGCCAGAAAAGACGAGTTTGTGAAGCAGCCCGGCAGGGACTTTTCCCGAAACAGGAAAATCAGCCTTGACCATCTTGTATTCTTTCTCGTCGGAGCAGAAGCCAGCACGATGCAGTTCGAGCTGCAAAAGTTCTCTTTCCTGTTTCCCGAAAGCCTATCGGGGCTTCCTTCCTGCTCCGCGATGTTCCAGCGGCGCTCCAAGCTTTCCAGGGATGCAATGCCGGCGGTTTTCGCCGGGTTCAACAAGCAGTTCCCGACAAAGCTCACCAACGGCCTGCATCTTCTGGCTGTGGACGGAACACAAATCAATATCGCCTACGACCTCAAGGACAGGGAAAACCATCATTTCTCCCACCAATGGTATGTCCGTGGGTATAACGACCTGCATATGGTCGCCCTCCAGGATTTGGGCACCCAGAAATACCTTGATGCCATCATCCAGAACGGCACCGAAAAGAACGAGCATGCAGCCCTTTGCGAACTGGTTCAGAGATCTTCCCTGCCCTTGGAAAAAACTGTCCTTGCTGCAGACCGCGGATTCGCTTCTTTCAACTTCTTTCTCCATGCGGAGCAGGTTGGCTGCCACTATGTGGTACGGGCAAATGATGCTTATGTCAGGAATCTTCTTGGCTCCGCATCGCTTCCCGATGCCCTGGATACCCATATCAAGCTCTATCTGACCCGTTCCAGGGCAACGGGATTTCGGAAGCATCCTGAACATCCGGAACTCTACCGTGTGATTTCCTCCAGAACCACGTTTGACTTCATATAGCCAGGAGCACAGGAAGAGATTCCTGTCAGTCTCAGAATTGTCCGCTTCCAGCTGAAGGACGGCATCTTTGAAAACATCATCACGAATCTTTCCTTGGAGGAGTTCCCACCGGAACGGCTGAAATGGATCTACCGGAAACGCTGGGGCATCGAGACATCCTTCCGCAACCTCAAGTGCATACTCGCCTTGGAGCAGTTCCGCTCCAAGAAGACAGAGCACATTCTCCAAGAGATTTGGGCACGGCTGATTCTTTACAATTTCTGCATGGAGATTGTGAGCCATGCAAAGCTTCCAGAGAAAATACGGAAGCATCCCCATAAGATTGACATCGCCAACGTGCCATTATTTCTTGCGGCGCCCTCCCGGCCATGAAAACGACCTCAATATCATGGAACTGATTGAAAGGGCACACAGTCCAGTGCGGCCAGACCGAATGGCAGCAAGGAGGCATCGACCCCATTTCCCGAAATCATTCCAGTACCGCAGTGCGTAGGCTCAACTGAATCATATGTTCTTTTTAGGCGGACCTGTTCCGCCTGTTTGCCATGCAACTTTTTCGTTTCTTGATATGTTATGCATGTTCTTTATACCTCAATTTTCGAATGTCTGGGGGAAGCCAAGCCCTATCTTAATGACATTG
>DOYB01000180.1 GCA_003518745.1 Selenomonas sp.
GTACATATTACCAATATTTCTTTGGCTTTGGAATCCGTAGCCTCATATTGGCTTTCCCAGGAAGCCGCATTGATGAACTTGGATTTTACGTCAATAAATCCTGCCCCTAGGCAAAGCCCCTCTATCTCTTTCTGTGTGAACCGCCTGTCTCTCACCAAAAGCTCTGATGGGAGGTATCCATCTCCCAGAGAAAATTGTTCTTTGCGATAAACAACATGTTCTTCCCTGTCTACCAAATAATACTCTGGATCAAATACATTCCCCGTAGTCTCCATCGTCTTGGATGGCTTTATTGAAAAAATTTCATTTGGCTCTTCCTTAAAAACAAAAGAGCTCTTTGCCTGATTGCAAGTTAGTTCATAATTCATAACCGAAAGAACAAACCTGCCACCCGGCTTCAACAAATCATATGCTGACCTGATGATATCCATATTACTTTTCATATCCGCAAAGGAACCAACCACATCATACAAGCATACTACCAAATCCGCCTTTGTCTCATTGGTGTAGTTTCTGCAATCAGAACACAATAATTCTATTTTTTTACATTCTGCATCCGTAATGTTTTCCTTAGCCTGAACAATATGACTCTCCACATAGTCAATCCCTGTCACATCAAAACCACGTCGTGCCAATTCAATGGAATGGCGTCCCTGCCCACATCCCAGATCGTACACTTTAGCATCCGGTGGCACATCAACGTGCTGTAAAATATAATCGACTTCTTCTATGGTATGTTGTGCCCACTTCTGCTCTTTGGATTGCAGTTTCATCCTTGCATACGCATTTTTTACAATGCTATCTGACGTTTCCAGAAATCTCTCGATTTCCTCAGTTTGCAGATCCATTACTTTCTGATCCCTGAAGGTAAATGCAAACCATTCCCATCCTTCATCTATTTCTCCCAGAAGCCATGGCACAGTTTCATTTGTCACATTATGCATTTGCTGAGGCACATCCGTGTGATCTACAAAAAACTCCGTATTAACTTTTGATGTCTGCTCATCTATTTCAAACTCTGTCTCTCGATTAATATATGAAATGTACTTGCAGGCAAACTCTCTCAGAACACTTTCTTCCTGCATAATCCTGCCAGGCACCACACGCCGTCTTGTCACTTTCTCCAATGCCCGAATCGCATAAGGATTCGCTGTTACAATCCCCCATACATGATGATCCGAGAACCCCCATACCGACAACAGAATCTGCTTGGCTATCCCTTGATTCCGATAATTTTTATGCACGACCAACTGTGTAACCCATGTGACAATACCATAATCTTCCACATCCGTCTGCAAAACCACCGCATATCCTACAATACGCTCCAAATGCTTCGCATAGTACATTGAGACATGTTGATTGGAAAGCCATTGCTGGAACAGGGAATCTGAAAGTTGAACTGGTCTGCCGACTTGCTGAGTATGTGCATACTTCCCCCAAACACCATAATTACCCGAATACAAATGTATGCACTCTTTACGAAACTTTTCATCCCGTAAAGCTTCTTCACAACTCTTAACATAATAATGAATGTTATCCATGAAGCATCCTCCCAGTATACCCTAACAAGGGGAACTCCCATCACCAATTGTTCCAATTCGTTGATATCATTGCTCACAACATTTGCTGCAGATAAATCCTATTCGAGTAGCTCATTGCCATCCATCCCGATATCTCTTTTCAATAAATCGTCTGAATTTTCCTTTATCAAATGAATATTACGATGGCCGGGAGTATGGCAATATGCTCTCCAGAGCCACCCTCATGGAGCACACCTGAATTTTATAATATGCTCGAGAGAGCCATCCGTGCACAGTGGACACTAGCCGTTTTCCTTACACTAGACACATGGAATTAGAAATCGCGCCCATAAATCTATTCCGTAATGAGCGCGACTACTTTCGTGAATTTGCCACCGATATGATATCCTCCAATACATCAAGCTCTCTATACATCGGTTCAAATCACATATGAATGACGTCATCATCCTCCAGATAATCCCCGTTAGCAACCTCTATAAGTATGAGGGGGATTTTTCCCGGATTCTTCAGGCTGTACCACTTGGTTCTTGAGATATACACACTCTCGTTATCATGCACCATCTGCACATTTCCGTCCACCTCTACCTCGGCTGTTCCCCGTGTTACAACCCAGTGAACACTTCTATGATAGTGCATGCGGCGTTCCAGGCCTTCACCGGGACGCACAACAAGCTGTCTTATGCGATAGCCTGCCCCCTGTCCAAGTTCCGAACGCTGTCCCCACTGGAAATACTCAGCAGTATGGGCCACAGCTTCCCGGCGGCCTCTTCGTCCTAATTCATTTACAAGATCCTTGACCTTTTGGGATTCTCCCTTCTGGGCTATCAAAATGACATCATCCGTTTCAACGATCATGACATCCTTTAGGCCGATACCTGCAATCAATCGACTTTGCCCAAATATCAGATTATCCTGACAGTCAAGTACAATAGCGTCACCACGAATGGCGTTGCCGTCTCCATCCTTGTCCAATACCTCATAGATGGCATCCCAGGAACCCACGTCATTCCAATACAGGTTCAATGGAACCACTATGCCGCGCTTGGATTTTTCCGCTATGGCATAATCTATAGAGATTCCTGGCATATTCCCAAAATCTGAAAGCATCTCTTCGTAACTGGGCGCAACATGAGCCATTATATCCGGAGCGTAGGTTTTTAGTTCATGCCAAAAGCAATCTATCCTAAAGGCAAACATACCTGAATTCCAATAATAACGCCCCTCCGCCAGATATTGCTCCGCCGTTTCCCTATCCGGCTTTTCCTTGAAGGAGGCCGTCTGAAATGCACCGCCCACATCATTGCCTGCCTCAATATAGCCGAAACCCGTTTCAGGTTTTGTAGGATGTATTCCAAAGGTAACGATATGCTCCCTCTCCGCAAATTCCGCGGCCTTCTTAACAGCATTCTGAAAGGCCAGCACTGGTCGCAATATATGATCCGATGTGGATATAAAGAGCACCTCGTCCCCTTTTGCCCCCAGAACATCTTCACAGTACTTCGCAGCAAGAGCAATTGCCGGTGCCGTATTACGGGCAGCAGGCTCAAGAACAATATGTACCCCTTCCATTTTGCTGTTGAGGAGTTCATTTCTAACATGGTGCACGTAGTCACAATTCGTGACAATCACAATGTCTGCAGGATTCACCATAGAGCGGAATCTATCCAGCGTTTCCCCCAAAAGCGAAACCTCTCTGTCGATGGAAAGAAACTGCTTGGGCATAGACTTCCTTGAAAGTGGGAACAGCCGGGTTCCGCCGCCACCTGCCAAAATAATAATCTTCAATCTATATCCTACCTTTCGACATATCTCAATACATCACTTCATGTCCTTCAATAATATATCCTTGGCATGGGTCTTTGTAAAATGCTCCTGTATATACTGCTGTCCCAGCTTCGCATGTTCAACCCAGTAATCATCGTCCCTCAGATAACGAAGTACTCTGGCTGCGTATTCCTCAGGCTCCTCAACCACATCAAGACAGCGCTCCACGTCCGGAAGGCCCTCTGCTCCAATGGGCGTTGTTACAGCGGGAACCCCAAATGCAAGGGTCTCTACGACCTTTCCCTTTACGCCGGCGCCATAGCGCAGGGGAATAACATTCACTCTGGCCTTGCTGTAGAGCTTCTCAAGCTCTTCATCACTGACATATCCCGTCACGACAACCTTATCGTTTGCAAGTGCCTTTACCTTTTCCGTGGGACGAGATCCTACTATGTAGAACATCAAATCTGGGATTTCCGCGATAATCTTAGGATATATTTCATCCATAAACCAGAACACGGCATCCTGATTGGGCTGGTGATTGAATCCTCCCACAAATATCATGGTACTTCGGCCTTCAATCCCGTTAGCTCCCACTGATTGCATTTCGCCTTCCTCGTACAAATACAGAGGTATATTGCGTATTGGTTTTCCCGGGAACATTTCCTGCAGTACCCCCTGCTCATAGGCTCCAACAACGTGTACTACATCTGCCTTCGTGAACAAACCGCACTCGACCTTTTCCCATTTTTCCGCTGATTCCAAAAGCTCCGGTCGGTTCTCTATCTCCGCCTGTCTCCGTTCCCTGATAAAGTGTAAATCATGACCGAAGTAGAAAATCTTAGCCTTCGTCATTTCCTTGAACATATCAATATATTTCACCGAAATATGAGGTCTGTTCAAGTACACATAATCAACATATTTAGCATTGGCATCAAGCCACTTGCGGAAACGCTGAATGGTCCAGCACTCGCCCGCAAGAACGTTAACCCCCATCTGGCGAAGCTCATCGGTGTAGGGCTGGTGCGGCGCATAGTTGTCCCCTACGAAAACCACGTGCATATTGAGCTCCACAAACAGCTTAAGATATTCGAAGGTACAACGTCCACCCGCGTCCGTATCATAATGGGGAACATAGTGATCCACAACTACGATGGTTTTCTTAAATCGACTTCTATCCCGCGCAAGGAAAACCTCTTCTCCATTTGGGAAATGCTCGGATTCGAGAACCTCCTTCCACTTTTCACAGAGTTTCTTCTGGTTTTCCACCTGATACTTCTTGATTCCCGTACTGACATCTGTTCCGTTGGAAATTCCTTCAAAATGAACCACCACTGATTTGGGTTGGTACACCACACGATAGCCCTCATCCCGTACCGCGAAAGCCAGAT
>DOYB01000192.1 GCA_003518745.1 Selenomonas sp.
TGATGACAGACCAGGGATTGTATATGTCCTTTTTACCAAATCGATAGCCATCATACCATCGCTTCAAATCCGTCAACTTGTCTTCTACTCCACAATCTGCCATGAGTTTTACCGCTTCCTCTTGGGTAAATCCCATAGCATCACTATATGTATCGGACAAAACACTGCAGACATCCAGATTGTTTAGACCCGAGAAAATACTCTCTTTGGAAATCCTTGCCACCCCCGTCAAAATCGCGAAACCCAGAGACAGGTTGGTTTTCAGTGCAGTACCTAAGAAACCCCGCATGAAGTTCATACACTCCGCATAATAACCTTTTTCCCAAGCTGAGAGGATAGGCGCATCATATTCATCCAATAGAAGAATTGGCTGGCGATGATGGTGCTTTTCCAGGAATTGTATGAGGTTTGACAGGGAGAATTGCATATTTTCCGCTGTACAAGTTCCTTGCAAAATGCTCATGAAGTATTCTCGATCCTGCATTGACAGCGAGCCGCTTTCGGAAAGATAGGAAAAGCGACTGTATAGCTGACGAAGGAGCTCCGAGACCTTTATCATCATAGAGGAAAAGGTATTGGAATGCGCGTCCTTCAAAGTGAGGAACAATACTGGACGCGTCCCCTGTTCCCGCATATACCTCTCTCCGGAGGACTCAATGTCCAGCTCATGAAACAAAGCACGGTTCTCATCAGCTTTCTCCATAGTGAAAAAGTATTGCAGCATGGAAAGCGTCAGTGTCTTACCAAAACGTCGCGGACGGGTGATGAGCGTGACATTGCTATGGCCATCCAGAAAATCCTTGATGAACCTGGTTTTATCAACGAAATAGTATCCTTCCTCACGAAGTTTCTTAAAATCATCGATACCCACCGGCATTGGCCGTCTTCGCTGCTCCAATTCTGCCACCTCCAACGAATTACTGATTGATTTCAGTATAGCATAAAGGCTGTGAAAGAGAAAGCACATGCAGGCCGCACTCCGAAGAATGCCTGCCGCGTATAAATGATTAGGCCATAAGCATTACACTCGTAACATTCATTACGCCTTATGCCGTTCTGATACCACGGCTGTTTTTACGGGATGGGCCGTTCAAAAAGCCCCGTTGCTTGAAGCAATTTATAGCCATGAGCAATGCCAGAAGCTCTGCCACCGGTTGGGCAATCCATACACCGTTCAGCCCTAAAACCCTTGGAAGGAGCAAAAGACAGACAAGGAAACAAATAGAGTGCCACCCGGAAAGCAGCGCCGATGTCCTTCCATCGTTCAGAGCAGTGAACAGCGACGATGAGTAGGTATTGAACCCCATAAACAGGAAACTCACCGCAAAAATGTGGAACCCATGCACGGCCATTTCATAGACCGCCGACACATTACCGGCAAATGCCGCAATGAGGGGACCGGCAATCATGAAACTCATCAGGAAAGTCACGGCAGCAAAGACTGAGATGATATGCAGGCTGCACTCGTAGATGCGCCGCACCTCTTTCCATTCCCCCGTTCCCTGACGGTAACTCATCAATGGCGCGATTCCCTCAGCATACCCCAGGTAAACAGCGGCCAATAGTTCCTCCGTATACTGGATTATGGAGGCTGCCGCCACACCATCCTCCCCGACCAGTTCCATAAGGGTACGGTTCATTACTATGATTATAACGCTTCCGGCCAGCATAACCACAATCTCCGACATACCGTTGGACATGGATTTTGTCACGATTTGCCAATTCTTTACGGGTGTAACTAAGCGAAGCGTACCCTTGCGCCAGATCCCGAAATAACCAAGCCCGATCAGTACAGACAGCGAATATCCTATACTTGTGGCCAGAGCCGCGCCTTCAATGCCCATCCCCCAGACAAATAGAAACAGATAGTCCAAAAGGACATTGACCGTCCCCCCAAGTATTACGGAACACATAGAAAAACGCGGCCTGCCCTCAACCACGAAAAAGTTATCCAGCACCATTCCCGCCAGTATCAAGGGGGTTGCAATCAAAAGCGGCTGGAGATAGGCGCGGCAAAGCTCATAAACCCCGGCCTCTGCCCCCAAAAGCCGCAAAAGCGGCTCCTGCCAGAGAAGTCCCAAAACACAGAGGAGGCCGCTGCTTACCAGACAGAAAAGCACCAGCAGGGAAAAGCCTCCCCTTGCCTCACGCAATTTCCCTTCACCAATCAGGGAAGCCACCAAGGCACTGCCCCCGGTGCCTATCATTGTGGCAAGGGCAAGAGTGACACCAAAAACCGGCATTACAATATTAACGGCAGCTAAGGCTGAAGTGCCCAGTGCCTGAGACACGAAAATCCCGTCGATAATAAAGTAGATATTTACGAACACATAAGAAAGAATCGTCGGCCACGCGAAACCTATCAGCGAGGCGTGAGAGATTCTTCTTTCAAGTAATGACATACTGCACCTCAAAAAGTAAAAAAATCAGCCATTCCTACCTTGCGATGCCGCCCATGAGAGCACGCAGGATAGTCTTTTCCACTTCCCGTTTGGAGAGATGGCCCCACAGGTATGACTCCAGCAGTCCCGTCACCAGACTGATAAAAACATCGCCGATGGCTCCGGCTGACAAGTCGAGAGTCAAAAGGCCCCGCTCCTGCCCCTCACGGAAGAAGGCCTCCAGGTCATCATAATAGGAATCCCACTCCTCTTCCCGAATCATGGCAAAAAAATCGTCCCGTCCTGTAAACAGCACATAGGTGCTGTTCCTGCAGTGTACGGCTGCCAATTCCTGCAAATCCCGCATATAATCCTCGTGAGGCCGCCGAAGAACCTGCCGGATTTCCGCAAAGACATGCCTCATACGTTCCACGATGGTAGCCTGCAAATTTTCCTTGGTTGAGTATATACGGTGCAGACTGGCCTTACTTATGCCGGCGCTTGCCGCCAGTTCCTGCATGGTGCTGCCCGGATTTCTGACAAGCGCCATAGCAAGCTTTTCCAAAAGTTCTTCCCTGTCAAAAGCCATTATTTCTCCCACTTTCTTATGGCATAGGCAGTACAGCCGATGCCTTTGTATTTTTTTCTTTCTCATTTTCCGCCGCGGTTCCCAGCCAACTATGCAGCAAAGAATACAAGCAGGGTATCACCACGAGAGTCAGAAGCGTTGATGTCACAAGGCCGCCCAGGATTGCATGAGCCATGGGAGCTCTTGCCTCCGCCCCCTGACCGATAGCCAACGCGATGGGAATCATGCCAAACATCATGGCCAATGTCGTCATCAGGATTGGACGGAAACGTACCCTGCCAGCCTCCACCAGTGCTTCTTCGCAGGATGCGCCCTTTGCCATACGCTGCTTGGCAAAGTCTATGAGCAGGATGGCATTCTTCGTCACAAGTCCCATAAGGAGCAGGATGCCTATGCCTGAAATCATGTTGAAATTGCTTCCGCACAGGAGAAGCCCCAGAAGCGCCCCGATAAAGGCCAGAGGCAGGGCCGCCATTATGGCGAAGGGCTCCGTCCAGCTCTCGAATTGAGCCACCAGAATCATAATTTTCCTCCGCATCCGCCACATCAGCGAGGCTCACCTCCCTCTGTGTCACATTGGTTTCCATGCTCTGCTGAGAGACGGCCCCTATCTCGAACAGCTTCTGATTGCGCTGATAGTTGGTATCGATATTGTCAAAATTGACCCGTGCTTTACGGACACCATTCTCGGCAATCCTGAGATTGTTCTCCAGCTCACGGCTGTCTGTGCGGAAAAGTGGTTGCCCTGCATAAACCCTCTGCCCATTCTCCACATTGACTTCCTCCACCTGCCCCGAATAACGGCTGCTGATGATAGCTGAGGTCAAGCCCTCCACCGTTCCCGTCAGGCGCAAGCCGGTACTCCTTTCCACCATAGCAGCCCGTGCAGTGGAAACCGCCAAGGGCTGAAAGGCAGGTTCCACTTCCTTTGTCTCACCCGGCCTGTAAAGCAAAAGCCCCATAAACAGAGCCGCCACCCCAACCGCAAAAGAACGCCGCAGGGATACCCCATGCAAGAATTTCATAACTTCTTCCCCAAAAATGTCGTCTTTTTATAGTATACTGTGATGGATAAAATAAGTCAATATAGTCTTATTTGAATTTTCACCACATCAACTCTAAAATAACTACACTACTCAATCCACCCGTAAAACTATATATAAGTGAAGAAATGAAAACATCCGCAGGTTTTTATGCCAAATATCTCATTGGTATAAAACCTGCGGATGTTTTGAATAATTCGATATGATTTGCACGCTAAGTCAAAGTGACGACACACTCTTCGACTTCGACTCTTTTGCATCAGCTTGCGATTCCGTTGGTATACTTGTCTGCGTATCTGTATTCGTTTTCGTTGCAGCCTTCGCCTTTGCTTTGGCTCTTGCGTAGAGCTGCGGATTGTTTTTTTCCAATTCCTTCATCTCCGCGTTGGACACTGTATGCCCCTGCATCATTTTCGAAGCAATTTGATTCAAACGAGCCATATCGACTGTCTTAGATTCTGCTCCTGCCGACTGTTGAGCTGATGCCATTGACTGCTTTGAATAGACCGTCGATTCCGCACCTTCACTGTCCTTTGGCATACTCAATACCTTTACATTGGAGAGAGCCTTCTGCATTACACGCCCTTCACTTGAAATATCCGCGCTGTCCTTCGGGTTGAAATAGCTTTCCATTTCTGCTTCCCGCTTTTTTTGTTCAGCAGTGCTTACCTCTGAATGGTTCCCGGTTTTTGTCACATCCTGTTTTGGGGCATCATTCGTCACCTGCATACAATATACCTCCTCAACAACCTGAATTCAATATTTGTAAATCCGATGCCCTTATGATACCATATGAATTATAATAAGTTAATACGGTATTATTTTGCTTTAAAAAGTATCATTAATCGTTATATTCACCCAAAGAGTTGATTTTACTCTTCCCGGAAATAAAAAATGGTATCTCAGAGAGAATAAGTCCTCCTAAGATACCCATTTGCTCACTAAACAGCCCTATCATTTTATGAGCTTGCTGACTACCGCCTTAATCCATGCTTTATGCCATACGATATGGATGACCAATCCCACGTACATGGCATAGCCGATATAAATATGTATATCACGGTACAGATGCCTTGCCTCCGTATGCCTTGGCACAAGCTGGAAGTCCAGAACGATCCCTGTAACAAGGCAAACCAATCCTAAAACAAGAAGTATGACATCTAATATAAACTTCTTCTTCACACGACTCACCTCTGGAAATTCATTATATGAACAAATTATACCGCGAAAATGTGACAGAAGTGTTACAATTCATAAAAAAACTTTTCTTCACACTCTCTCGAATGGCATCATGGTTACCGGAAGCAAGTCCGATTCCGTGATTGTCCATAACAATTTTGATAAATCTTTTTCAATAAGCGCCTTTTTCCAAATACTTCTGTAGCATGGCAAGTTTACGCTTCATTTGGGCTACGAATTCCGTAACCGCCTCCAGATCCGCCTCATCGGGATGGGAAGCAGCCCTTTCCCACCGTTGCCGCGCTTTTTCCCCTGCATGGGGATCGTCCGGGGCAGAATGCTTGCGCTTCTCAATCAGCGCAGGATTGATTTTACCCTGACAGCCGAAGGTACCAAGAATCTCGCAGTGCTCCCCAAGGAGATATGCCGCCCGGGCAAAGGCTGTTACCGCATGCTCGCTGCCGGGATCCGCTCCGTGGGTCTGGAACAGCACCACCTTGGCATCATGCACCTTCGGCAGGAAAGACATAGTTTGAGGATCCGGCCCACCCCGACGCAGCCAGTATCCGATTGCCACCACCTCATAGGAAGACAAATCCTCCGGCATATCAGCAATGGGAAAAACATCCGCATCCCCCGCTGCCTTCGCCATGCGCTCCGCAATCATCCGCGTGTTTCCTGTGACCGTGGAATACAAAACAGCCCATTTCCCGTTTGTCACTTGGTATCCGCTCCTTCTGAATTTGATAATAGCTTTTCGTATGGCAAATTATACGACATAAACTGCCATAATGAAAGCCATTTATGGAATCTGAACACCAAAATACCTCAAATTTCTAAATAGTGTGTTGCCAAGGCAACATATCAAAAATATTGTGCATGATATAATTAGACAAGCAAAAGACTTTCCAAAAACGGAGGCTATTATGCAGATTATCAATCTTGACTTGCAGGAACTGCCGCTCTTTCGCGGGCTTTCGACGGAAGAAATCGAGAATTTCATCAAGCATACAGCATCCGTCACCAAACGATATGAAAAAGGCTCCTACGTCCTGCGCCCCTATGAAAAGAATTCCAACATCGGCGTAATCGTAACCGGCTTAGCCCAGGTCATCAGCGAAGACCGTCTGGGCAACGAGACCGTTGGACATTCACTCGAACGCGGAGCACTCCTTGGAAGCACATCGGCAATTCTTTCTGAGGAATACAATCCCACTGCCATCGAGCCCCTGACCGATGTACTGGTACTCTGGATTCCCTATCGTTCCCTTCTGGTTGCGGGGCCCAAACTCGGGCGCATTCACGGCATCGTGATGAAAAATCTCCTGGAAGCCTTCTGCAACAAGAATGTGCTAATGCTGGAAAAGCTCAAGCTTCTCTCGCAAAAATCCCTGCGTGAGCGCCTCATACTCTACCTGCTCCAAAGGGAAAAGCGCCAAAAGTCCCCAAAGGTAAAGGTGCCCCGCAGAATACAGCTTGCCAAGGAATTGGAATGCAACCGAAGCGCCTTGACACGGGAAATCAGTCTGATGGTGCAGGATGGGATTCTCGTCTGCGAAAAAGATTACATGTTGCTCCAAAAAGATAAATTGTGAAATACTATGTTCGGTGATACATGATGATAACCATCTCCTTCGATGATGTCGGACTGAGCTTCGGCTCCCATGTGTTGTTCGACTCCCTGAACACTACGCTTTCCTCCGGACAAATCACGATGGTCACGGGGCATAACGGAAGCGGAAAATCCACTTTCCTGCAGCTTGCCGCGAAATTCATTACCCCCGACACAGGCAAAGTAGTTGCCATGGATGACGGAACCCTGATACAAAAGGAGGCGTTTCGAAGCCGCCTTGCAATGGTCACCCCCGAGCTGAAGTTATATGCCAAACTCACGGCTGAGGAAAATCTCCGATTCCTGCTGGGGCTTCGTGAACTCAATCCTTCAATTTACGAAATCCATCAGCTTTGGGAACGCGTTGGACTGAAATGGGAGGAAATATGTAACACCTTTGTGAGCAAGCTCTCCACAGGTATGCGTCAACGTGTCAAACTGGCGATGCTTCT
>DOYB01000190.1 GCA_003518745.1 Selenomonas sp.
AATTAAGGAAAGAGGGTGGAGTATATGACGCTGATGATGGAACTCAAGGAACAGAGACGGGAAGGCTACGATGAGGGGGTT
Organism: Selenomonas sp.; assembly: GCA_003518745.1. Classification (GTDB taxonomy): domain Bacteria; phylum Bacillota; class Negativicutes; order Selenomonadales; family Selenomonadaceae; genus UBA9786. The sequence goes on from DOYB01000190.1 coordinate 82, forward strand.
ATCTATGGCGAGAACAGAGGGCGTATCGAAACCATCCAGAGGAATGTCCGCGCTCTCATTGACGAGACTGGCTGGAGCACTGACAAGTCTTTCGATGTACTTCACGTTTCGCCAGAAGATCGCCAGGTCGTAATGTCGCAACTCTAATTTTGAACCAAAAGTGGGTACCGTGGAAGGAATAATCCCTCCTACGGTACCCACTTTTTTCACGTTCTTCATTCGTAGTATTTTGATAGTAACGCATTTTCCAAAATGCCCCAATACACCGTGAAATACCCAGTTCTATGAGGCACAGTCCTATTTTTATTTCAAAAAATATCCATAGGTATTCTTCAGTGCTTCCTCCAATGGGGTTTCGGGACTCCAGCCCATACCCCTTGCTGCCCTGAGATTATCCAAGCAGGATCGATATATATCCCCCGGACGAGGTGGACCATATTTGGGCACGATCTTCCTTCCGGCAACTGAGGACAGATAGGTCACCAATTGACGGATGCTGGTCTCTGTCTTGGTGCTGAGATTATAGACATTGTTCACAGAGGCTGTGCGGAGAGCAGCGGCAATTCCACTGGCTACATCACCCGCATAGATGAAGTCCCTGGTCTGCTCACCATCCCCAAAAATCGTCACCGGTTCTTCCTCCGCAACGCGCTTGGCAAAAATACTGATGACCCCGCCTTCTCCTCCGTCACCCTGACGCTCGCCGAACACATTGGAAAACCGCAGTATCACATAGTCCAGGCCATAGGTTTGGTGATACAGCTCCAAATAACGTTCCATTGACAGTTTGCTGAGCCCGTAAAAGGACATGGGGGAAAGTGACTGGGACTCACGGATGGGCAGATCATCCTCTGAAACATCACCATAGACTGCCGCACTGGAGGAAAAGACAATACGCTTCACATTCGTATGACGGCAGGCATCCAAAACTTTGATGCCCCCCACGATATTTTCCATGGCATCATGCACGGGCTTATCAATGGATACGTCCACCATGGTCTGACCCGCCAGATGCACGACAGCATCGAACCTTTCCCTCTGGAAAAGCTCCAGCATGGCATCATCCTGAACATCCAGGACAACCAGCCGCACATCCTCCGGCAGGTTCTCCCTTAGTCCGGAGGAAAGATTGTCCACCACAACGGGCACATCACCATCAGCAATCAGCCTGCGTACCAGATGGGAGCCAATAAATCCTGCACCACCCGTTACCAATATCTTCATCTCAACTTCTCTCCAATCAAAGACTGTCCAAAAGCTCCTTCACCTTTTCCAGATACCCATCTCTCCCGATAGTAATGGCCTCTCCGGTCTTCCTGATCTTTATCTCGATGGAATTTTCCTCAATGGCCTTTGGCCCTATGGTAATGCGGAGCGGATAGCCAATCAAATCGCAATCCTTGAACTTGACCCCCGCGCGTTCCTTGCGGTCATCCAAAAGCACATCAATGCCTGCTGCCTTAAGCTCCTCATAAATGCTCTCACCATAGGCCAGCTGTTCTTCATTCTTGGCATTTACCGGAACCACCACCAGTTCAAAGGGTGCAATCGCTCTGGGCCAGATAATGCCGTCCTTGTCATTGTTCTGCTCTATGGCGGCAGCCATGGTGCGGCCAACGCCAATACCGTAGCACCCCATTACCATAGGCTTTTCCCTGCCGTTCTCGTCCAGGAAGGTCGCGCCAAGAGCTTGACTGTACTTGGTTCCAAGGGTAAAGACCTGTCCCACCTCAATACCCCTTGTCATGCTGAGGGGTTTTCCGCAATGGGGGCACGGATCTCCTTCCTTCACCATTCGTATATCCGCGACAATCACATTCTTGAAATCACGCTTGGGATTCACATTCCTGTAATGGGTATCCCTTTCGTTGGCACCTGCTACGGCGTTATACATTTCCATGACTGTAGTATCCACTATTACGGTTGTTCCATCCTTGATTCCTATGGGACTCATGAAACCCGGGCAGCCCCCCGCGGCAACTATTGCCGATTCCTCCGCCATATGAAGATGAAGGGCATTTTCCGACGCGTTCAAAATCTTGATTTCATTGACCTCATGATCCCCGCGGACAAAGGCTAGAATCAGCTTCCCATCGTCATCCTGGAAGGCCACTGCCTTTATGGTCTTTTCAATGGGTATTCCCAGATAATCCTTCACCAGTTCAATGGTATGGGCGTCGGGAGTTGCCACCTTCTCCAATGGTAGCATTTCCTCCTCCGTGGACGGAATCGGCTTGAGCTCAGCCTTTTCATCACTTGCCGCATAGTCGCAGGATGTGCAGTAGGCAATGGAGGACTCTCCGGCAGGAGCCAGCACCGTAAACTCATGGGAATGGCCGCCGCCAATCGCTCCGTTATCCGCCTCAACGGGACGGAATTCCAATCCGCAACGTGAGAAAATCCTGTCATACGCGTCATACATCTTTTTATATGACAGGTTCATACCTTCCTCATCACGATCAAAGGAATATAGATCCTTCATGATGAATTCGCGGCTGCGCATCAGACCGAAGCGGGGGCGAATCTCGTCACGATATTTATTCTGCATCTGATAAAGCATCAACGGAAGCTGCTTGTAGGAACGAACCTCATCACGAATAAGCGAGGTAATCATTTCCTCATGGGTGGGGCCAAGGCAGAACTCCCTGCCATGACGGTCCTTCACCCTCATCATCTCATCCCCGTAAACGGCCCAGCGGCCGCTTTCCTTCCAAAGCTCTCCAGGCTGAATTATGGGCATGCATATTTCCTGTCCGCCTGCCGAATCCATTTCCTCCCGGATAATCTGCTCTATCTTCCTGATGGTACGCCATGCCAAGGGAAGATATGTATATACTCCTCCTGCCGCTTTGCGGATCATACCGGCCCTGAGCATTAGCTTATGGCTGATTACCTCTGCTTCCGCGGGAGATTCCCTCAACGTCGGCGCGTATAAATTAGTAGCTCTCATTTCTTCTTTCTTTCCTCCAATATTGCGTCAATTTCCTTGAACAGTTCTTCCACCAAATCCGACTCGGGCACCTTTCGGACAATCTCGCCCTTTCTGAAAACCAGACCCTCGCCCTTGCCTCCTGCGATGCCCACATCAGCCCCCCTTGCCTCACCGGGGCCATTTACCACGCAGCCCATGACGGCGACCTCTATGGGTTCCGATATACCTTCCAGCTTCTTCTCCACCTGCTCCGCTATGGACGGCAGGTCAATGCTGGTGCGTCCACAGGTCGGACAGGCCACCAGGGTTGGTCCGTATTCCTTAAGTCCCAGCGACTTCAGTATCTCATTTGCCACCCGAACCTCAACCACAGGATCTCCGGTCAAGGATATACGGAAGGTATCGCCAATTCCCTCCGCCAGCAAAGCCCCCATGCCTACAGCGGACTTTATGATGCCTGTATTCACCGTTCCTGCTTCCGTAATACCCAAATGCAGTGGATAATCAACAGTTTTACTCATAAGGCGGTAAGCCTCTATGGTCAGCGGAACATCGTGGGCCTTCAGGGAAATCTTCATATCATGAAAATCCTGTGCTTCCAGGATTCTAACATGCTCCAACGCTGACTCCACCAGTGCCTCAGCCGTAACACCGCCATGTTTTTTGAGCAGCTTCTTATCCAAGGACCCGGCATTGACGCCAATGCGGATTGGAATTCCTCTCTCCTTTGCTTCCTTAACCACAGCTCTGACGTTTTCCTCACCGCCGATATTTCCGGGGTTAAGGCGGAGAGCCGCTATTCCCTGATGAATAGCCTCTATGGCGAGACGGTAGTCAAAGTGTATATCTGCCACAAGGGGAACCGATACCTGACCTATTATATTCCCAAGATTCTTAGCAGCTTCCATATCAGGAACAGCCAGCCGCACTATGTCACAGCCTGCCGCGGTCAAAGCCCTTATCTGAGCCACTGTCGCATCAGTATCCGTGGTTTTGGTATTTGTCATGGACTGCACTGAAATCGGCGCGTCTCCGCCAATGGCCACAGGCCCTATGTGAATCTGGCGAGTTTTCCTACGCTCCATCAAGCTCATCCCCCTGTAAAGATTCTAACTATATCGTTCTTAGTGGCAAACAGCATCAATATCAGTAGAAGGGCTATTCCCACGCTCTGTGTATAGTAGAGGGCTTTTTCGCCCATCGGCTTTCCACGCACGGCCTCAAGTATCAAAAGCACGAAATGCCCCCCATCCAATGCGGGAACAGGAAGCAGGTTAATGATGCCGAGATTCAGACTCAGGAATGCCGCGAAGTTAAGCAGTGGCACTATTCCAAGCTGCGCCATCTCTCCCGCCATCTGGGCTACGCCTATAGGTCCGGCAAGTTCGGCATCCGTAGGCTGGGAGAAAATTTTCATAAGCTCGCCCATCATCGCGCCGAGCACATAGGCAGTCCTTTCAAATGCCATGCCTATGGATTCAAAAAAACCGGGATAGGTCTTATCCACATGACTCATAACCCCAAGGAGAACGCGCTTTGCCTTCGAATCATAGACAGGCGTTACACTGGTTTCCTGCCGCTCATTGTTTCGTTCATAAACCACCCTCAGGGGAGTTCCTGCTTCTCCCTCTTTCTGAATTACCGTGGTCAAATTCTTCCAGGATGTAATCTCTGTGTCATTTATGCGAATAATACGGTCTCCGGCCATGAGCCCGGCTTCAGCCGCCGGCCTGTTCTCCATAACTGTTCCCAAAACAGGCTCAGTAGACGGAATACTGGCTCCCGCGAAGAAGAAAATACCGGCAAACATGAATATTGGCAGTATCAGATTCATCATTGAGCCTGCCAATATCACCAGCATACGCGCCGGAATCGGCTTTTCACAGTAGCCCCTGTCACCCGCCTTGTTATCTTCGGGATTCATGCCGGCTATATCGTTGAAGCCACCGAGCGGGATAGCTCTTATGGAATACGCCGTTTCACCTCTCTGTACGCTGAACAGCTTAGGGCCAAAGCCCAAGGCAAACTCATCAACACGCATTCCCGTTAATTTGGCTGTGATAAAGTGTCCCAGCTCATGCACAAATACAAGCATGCCGAACACGAATACGGCCGCCAAAATCGTAAGTCCCATGCTTCACCTCATATCATTTTACGCTTCAATATCTCACACGCAAAGCCCCTGGCCCAAGCATCCTCCTCAAAGAGCTGCTCCAATGAGGGGTGCTTTACCGGACTTCGTTTCATCATGGTTTCCTCAATCATATCATAAATGTCAAGGAAGTGTATCTGTCCCTTGAGAAATGCTCCGACAGCAATCTCATTGGCCGCGTTCATGATGCAGGGCATAGTTCCCCCTATATTGCCTGCCTCGTATGCAAATTTCAGTCCCTTGAAGGTTTCAACATCCGGCTCCTCAAAAGTCAGCTCCCTCATTTTCCAGAAATCCAGCCTCTCAAAGGAGGACTGAGTGCGATGGGGATACGTCAGCGCGTACTGGATTGGAAGCCGCATATCCGTCGACCCCAGCTGAGCCATAACAGCCCCATCCCTGAACTGTACCATGGAATGTATTATACTCTGTGGATGTACCACCACCTGAATTTGGTCGTAGGAAACACCGTAGAGCCATTTTGCTTCAATGACCTCCAGTCCCTTGTTCACAAGTGTAGCCGAATCCACAGTTATCTTCTGTCCCATATTCCAAGTGGGATGCTGCAAGACCTGCGCTACAGTCGCCTCCTTCAGAGCCTCCTTTTTCCTGCCCCTGAAGGGCCCCCCCGAGGCTGTCAGCAGCAGCTTCTCTATGGTATCCCTGCCTTCACCCTGAAGACACTGATAAAAAGCACAGTGCTCACTGTCAACAGGAAGGATTGCCACCCCCTGCTCCTTTGCACGGGACATTACAAGCTCCCCTGCCACCACCAGTGTCTCCTTGTTAGCAAGGGCAATATTCTTCTTAGCATCCAGCGCCTTCATGGTGGGTTCAAGCCCCGCAAAGCCCATCATTGAGGTTACCACCGTATCAACCTCTGTATAAGCCGCGGCGTCAATAAAGGCCTGACGGCCACCTGCCAATTCCGTTTTACCATTATACCGTGACTTGAGCCGCTTATACGCCGCCTCATCAGACAGCACCGCAAGCTCCGGCCCAAACTCATCTATTTGCTTCTCCATCAGCTCGTCACTGGAATTTGCCGCCAAAACGGAAACATGAAACAGCTCAGGATGCTCCCTTACCACTGCAAGGGTCTGAGTACCGATTGAGCCGGTGGACCCCATAACCGCGATATTTTTCACGTTCTATCATCTCCCCATCAAAGCACCAGATAAGCAAAATAGTACACCAGCGGTGCCGTATAGAGCACGCTGTCAAAACGATCCAAAACACCGCCGTGGCCGGGTATCAGACTGCCGGAATCCTTGATTCCGGTATACCGCTTAAAAACCGATTCCACCAAATCTCCCAGCGTAGCAAAAATAGAAATAGCAAATCCCAGCGCGGCCATCTCATACATGGAAAAGGGAAAAAAATTGCTTCCCAATGCCGCGACCGAAGCAGTCGTGCCCACAACAGAACCCAGAAATCCCTCAACTGTCTTATTGGGGCTTATCGAAGGACAGAGCTTATGGCTCCCAATAGCAGACCCCGTAAAATAGGCAAAGGTATCGCTGGCCCATGTTCCAATAAACATAATCCAAATCAAGGCGCAGCCAATTTCAAAAGAGCCCAGGGGAGACATTACATTTGGTCCCTCCCAAAACCTAAGCATGACCATATGACCTAAAGGCAGGCCTATATAGAGCACTCCCGCAACGGAAGCGCAGGCTCCCATGAATGGTATTCTGCCGTTAAGCAGTACCGCAAGCAGCAGCGCAAACAAAACAAATACCGTGGCAACCGCCATCAGTTCCTCCACGCTTCCAAGCCAGCTGCAGCCCCAAAGGAGCAGCAGAGCCAAAAGCCCCGTGAAATAGGTCGTCCTTATTCCCTTATTGGCACAGGCACGGGAAAACTCATGCCAGCCAATAAGAGACAGCAGCAACACAAACGCCGCGAAATACCAACCACCCGATTGGATAATGAACGTCATCGCCCCAATACCTACGATGCCAGTCAGAATTCGTGTAATCAATTTCTAATACCTCATTTCAGACCGCCGAACCGACGCTCTCTCTTTCCATAATCCACAATAGCCTCCACAAAGTCCTCCGGTGTAAACTCAGGCCAGTTGACATTCGTGAACCAGAACTCGGCATAGGCTGACTGCCAAAGCAGGAAATTGCTCAGCCTCAAATCTCCGCTGGTACGTATCATCAAGTCAACCGGAAGATTGTCCCCCGTATCCAGCATAGCCTCAAAGCCTGCCTCGTCTATGTCCTCAGGCCTGAGTTCTCCTGCTGCCGCCTTTGCTGCCAGACCTCTGGCCGCACGAACCAATTCATCCCTTCCGCCATAATTTGCCGCTATGTTGAAACGCACACCCTTATTATCCTTCATCAACTCTTTGGCTTCCCTGATCTGGCGCTGCAATCCCGTTGACAATTCATCAATTTTGCCAATGAAATCGATTCGCACCTGATTTTCATGCATCTCCAGCTTTTCCTTCTCCAGATACTCTGAAAAAAGATGCATTAGAAAATCCACCTCTGCATGAGGACGTTTCCAATTCTCAGTGGAAAAGGCATATACCGTTAAGGCATCCAAGCCTAATCCCACCGCCGTTTTCAAAATGTTTTTCAGGGTTTTGACCCCCGCGGTATGGCCCGCGCTGCGAAGCAGCCCTTTTCCGTTGGCCCATCTTCCATTGCCGTCCATTATTATGGCCACATGCCGGGGCAGGCGCAACCAATCCACTTTTTCAAATAAAGGGGAATCCTTTTGAGGAACCTCAAAAGTCTCCCCGGACTCACCCAAGATTCTCTTCCACATAACGATTCCCCAATCTGCCGTAATTAAGCTATCTCAAAATTTATCTATTGCCGGTAGCAGTATGTCAAAAAATGCCTATTGTCTTGAAAAACAATATCCAGCCGAAAATCGTGAAACAGGAAAGGGCTGATGTAAACACCACGCAATTGCCCGCCAAATCAGCATCTCCGCCCATTTGCTGAGCCATCGCGAAGGAGGCCACTGCGCATGGTGTAGCGAAAATACTGATAAGTGTAACAAAATCTATTCCCCTGAAACCCAAAGCTATGGCAATCGAAAGGACAACCGCGGGTACCACTATCAGCCTCGCCAAAACACTGCCTACGAGCTGAGTCCTATGTTCTTTCGTGCTTCCAAGCCTAAAGGATGCCCCCAGTATGATCAGTGCCACCGGTGTAGTCGCGGCTGCAATCTGCCCGATGGGCTTCAGCACAGGTTTGGGAATATATATCCCCAGCAGCAGGCAGGCAGCGCCGGCAATGGCTCCCATTATCATAGGATTCTTCAGTACTCCGATCAATATCGGCAAAAGCGCGAACCTGCCTCCACGAAAGGTTTCCAGCACAAAAACTCCAAGAATATTGTATATGGGCACTATAACCGCGATCATCATAGTGGTGACAGCAATATTTTCCTCTCCGAAAATATTCGCCACCATTGGAATCCCCATCAGCACGAAATTACTTCGAAAAATTGCCTGGGTCATGACCCCGCGCCTGCGGTTCTCAGGCTCGAAGCGACAAACCAGAAACATGCTGACGAAACAGACCGCCAAAACCCCCACCGCGCCGAAGAGCATAAGGCCCGGCCTGAAGGTGTGGGCAATATTCGTGGTATAGATGCTGTAGAACATCATGCAGGAAAAAAAGACGCGGAAAACCATGCGGTTCATATGATTTAGTTCCTCGTCAGTAAGCAATTTGTACTTCTTAACCAGAACCCCTATGAACATAAGGCAGAACATGGGCACGACCGCGCTCACTGCCACAATGAAATTGCTTGCCAAGGCTCACCAGCTCCCTGTCACCGCTTCAATATCTCCAGAATCTCCGGAGCAATCTCATTAGTTTTAGCATTCCCCCCCAAATCAGGAGTCAATACCTTCTTTTCCACTAACAAAGTCTCTATTGCCGACAGAATCCGGCTGCCCCATTCCGTATATCCGAAGAAATCAAGCATTTGACTTATACTCCAGATGGAAGCCAGCGGATTTGCCAGACCCTTGCCCGCTATATCGGGCGCGCTTCCGTGTATGGGTTCAAACATGGAGGGGTACTTTTTCTCCGGATTGAGGTTTGCCCCCGCGGCAAGTCCCATGCCTCCGGCAATCGCGGCCCCAAGATCGGTGAGTATATCACCGAAGAGATTGCTGGTCACCACAATCTGGAAGCGCTTTGGATTTTTCACGAAGAACATGCTGGCCGCATCCACCAGAAGGGAATGTGTCTCCACCTCAGGATACTCCCTGCCTACCTCCGCAAAAATCTGATCCCAGAAAACCATTGAATAACCAAGGGCATTTCCCTTGCTTATACTGGTAAGGGTCTTATTCTCTCTCTTTGCTATCTCATAGGCATATCTGATGACACGCTCACAGCCCTTACGGGAAAATACCCCAGTCTGAAGTGCCACCTCCCGGTCGGTTCCCGGATACAGCCTGGCCCCCACATTGGCATATTCCCCTTCGCTGTTCTCGCGTACCACCAGCATGTCAATATCCTCGCAGGATACGTCCTTCAACGGGCAGGGCGCTCCCTTCAACAGCTTCACCGGACGCAGATTTATGTACTGATCGAAGCCCTTGCGGAGCTTAAGCAGCAAGCCCCCCAGTGAAACGTGATCCGGCACTCCCGGATATCCAACAGCCCCAAGATATATAGCATCGTAGGCTTTTAACTGCTCCAGACCATCCTCGTCCATCATTTTACCGGTCTTGAGATAGTACCGGCAGCCCCATGGAAAATCAGTATACTCGACCTGAAAACCGCCGTCCAGCTCTGCCACCCCTGAGAGTACCTTCTTACCCTCCTCAATAACCTCCGGTCCTATGCCATCTCCGGCAATCACGGCAATCCTGTATTTCTTCATCTGTAAGCCTCTTTCCAAATAATCTTCATCCTAAAGTCTTAACGCAGTACCTGCGTATTTCATCCAATCTGCGATAGAGATGTATTCCGGGGCAGGATGTATCTTCGCATACATCCTTGTGTCCCACGATTACAGCCTTCTTTCCGGGGTTTAAACCGTATTTGGCGCACAGCCACGCCACAAGCTCCTTTACTGATTCCATCTGGGCCTCGCTGGGCTTCTGAAACTCAAAATTCCCCGACAGGCATATCCCAATCGAGGTCTGATTATGCTGATATGCATGAGCACCCACATATCCCGGCCGACGTCCCTGCTCAATCATGCCGTCCTTACGTATAAAATAATGGTACCCTATGCCGGCCCATCCGTTTGTATCACGATGGAACCTGTGGATTGCCTCAGCCGTAGAATCCCTGCCATCCGGAAACCCTGAATGATGTATTACTATATCCTCAATAGAAGGGCATTTAACATATTCTGTAAACTGAAAAAACCTCTTGTATATCATAGGCTCCCGAACGTCTATCCCATTGGCGGAGGCCATGTTTACGTCCCACAGAAGTGGACAAGCCGCTCCGATAAGAGAAGCCGCGGCATATTTCAAAAAAGTTCTCCGCTTCATGGAGACCCCCTCCTATCCACAGGAAGCTTCCCCGAATCCACATAATCCAAGACTTCCCGTATAAAGGCCTTACACGTTTTTTCGGAAATAACAGCCTTTTTCTCCTCTTTTTCAATCTTAAGCAGTTTCTCCTGCAACTCGCCTTTCAGAGTCTTTGCCTTATCCATATCGCCATGTCTATAGCACTTCAGTAATTCCAAGGCCTGCCGATCCGCCTTAGTAAGACGTTCAAGCTGTTTGAGCTGCGGCTTGCATTCAACCAGCTTGCGCCTTGGAAGTCTCTTCTTCAGTACATCCACAGCATCAGCAAGCTCCGCAAGCTCCTTATTCACATCCGCGAAAATCACATCTGAAGCCTTCGCATCCCCCAAAGACAGCCAAAGCTCGTCCATTTTCTTTCTAAGCTTTGAACCATCCTGCGGTCCTACAAATGCCCAATTGTTCTCAAAATGCTGTGACTGATCGGAAAACAGCGTCATTTCCTCGGTCAGCTTACCAAACTGTGACTTTATGGCCCTTTCCCATGCCGCCTGCGGGTCATAGTTTTCCGGGTCAAGAGCGTATTCGGCACCTGTCGCCAAGGCAATCTTGGACAGTTCCTCATACTTCATAGGATTGAAGAAGATTGCCGGTATATCGCCACCTTTAGGCAGCTTTTCCACCGGTCCCAGAGCAAGTTTCTGCTCCAGATAGTCAGTCACGGGATAATTCCACCATATCCCGAGCTTCCTGCCATACAACCGCTCCGCGTCCTCAAGAGTTTCTTCGGTTATACCATCGCAAACCACTCCATCGCCTGTGAAGAGTGGCAGCACCCCCTGTGCGATTCTCTTGGAAAAATCCCTTGTGTATGGCTTTGCATATCCGGAACCGTCCTTCATATCAGCAAAATAATATTCTGTAGGGACTACTATCAAAGGAGATACGTCATCGTGTTTTTTGACGAAATTCTCGTTCAGCCAATTCACCAAGTCGCTCTGGCCTTCCCCATCGTGTTCTTTGATATCGTCAAAAAAAACAGCAAAATCCCGGATTCCTATATCGTACATAGCCTCCAGTTTGTTGGCCATAGCCGCTTGGTCCATGCTGCCGCGAAGCAGCGAATAGCGAGCATCCAGTCCTGGAGATATGGCAAATATGAATTTGACATTGTTCTTCTTCGCGGTTTTCACCAGCTTGGAAAGCTCATTGAGTTTTTCAGGGGGATATGCTTCTCTCCATTTCTCCCTATGATAGGGATCATCTTTAGGCGCATACATATAGGCATTCAGCCCAACCTTTTCACAGAACTTGATTATATCCACCCTCTGTGCCTTTGTCCATGGAGTTCCATAAAACCCCTCCACAACACCCCTGATGGGAATCGGCGCCGCCGCTGCCGCAGTGGTAAACATACACGCCATACATAGCCCCGCTATGCTTTTCGCAAAAAAACTCATCCAATCCTTCCCCTCAACATCTACCTTCGCGTCCCCTTGTGCTGTTTGGAATCATACAATGCCCGATCGGCGCGCTGGAAAAAGGTCACCGTCGTATCACCTTGAGCGGCCATCGCGACTCCAACGCTTGATGAAAAATGCGCTCCATCAGGAAGCACATCTGAATTCATTATCCCTTCCTGTATACTTCTGGCAATGCTCTTAACCTTATCGCACTCCGTATGAGGCAATATCATCATGAACTCGTCACCGCCCCAACGGCCTGCTGCGTCTGTTGGACGCATGTGGTCACGAATCACATTCGCGACCTCCTGCAGCGCTATATCTCCCATATCATGGCCGAAGCTGTCATTTATGTCCTTGAAGTCATCCACATCCATCATTATGAGTCCCAGAGGATATGGTGAATTGTTGTACCACCGCAGAAAGTTTTCCATTGCGTCCCCAAGGCCGCCATGATTCAAGAGATTGGTCAGAAGATCCATCTTCAAACGGCTTCGTTCATGGTCAATACAGCTTTCAGCAACGTTCATCCCTTTCTTCAGGGCTTGGGCAAAACGCTTGCAGCTTCCATACCCACAGGCATGACAATTGATTTCTCTTGACTCAGGAGAGCGCTTGTGAAGGAATTGATATACCCCCTCAAGCTCCTCGTCCTCAAACCTTCCGTCCACCTTGCGGTCAGTGTAATAGCGCGTAAAATCCTTCCAATTCAAGTGCTCATCGAAATACTTCTGAGGCGCGTACTCCACACCATCGGCTCCATGTCTGACCTGTTCCTCCAGCTTTTTCCGCTTGCGCTCATTGGTGACGCAATCTACATCATCCTCGGAAACATCTCTGTCTGTACCCGTACCAAGATTGCAGCCTCCAT
>DOYB01000052.1:0-11023 GCA_003518745.1 Selenomonas sp.
GAGATGTATGCTATTCCCCTTGGGTCCATTGACAGCACCATCAATATCCAGCCTACGGATATCAAGACGGTGCAGAATAAGGAAGTTATCGTCCTGCGTGGCGAGATAATACCGATTATCCGTATGGAGCAGACTCTCATGATACCGCATGTCAAGGATCCTAACGAGCTCTTTGTGGTTGTGGTTCATGCGGGAGAGGCAAAGGCTGGCATCGTGGTTGACAACCTGATCGGGCAGCAGGAAATCGTCATCAAGACCCTGGGCAACCTCTTCCAGGGCCTCAAGATGTTCTCCGGTGCCACCGTCCTTGGAGATGGACGTGTCGCGCTTATTCTCGATGTTGCCACAATGATGCAGTGATAGGGGAGGTAGCTGAAGATGGCGAATGAAGAAACTACAAACGGTTTGGACGAGGGCATCCAGGTAGTGGCGTTTAAGCTGCGGGATGAGGAGTATGGTGTCAGCATTCTGAATGTGCAGGAAATCCGGAATCTTACCGATATTACAAGAGTTCCGTTTTCCGCGGATTTCATCAAGGGAGTAATGAATCTTCGCGGCAGTGTTATGCCTGTTATAGATTTAAAGCAGCGCCTTGGACTGGAACAGACTCCTTATACTGATAACACAAGGATCGTAACAGTCGCGGTGGATGATTTGCAGGTGGGCATGCTGGTAGATGCGGTGACGGAGGTTCTCACCATCAAAACAAAACCGGTGGATGCCAAGAAGGCAGTCAATGGCAGAGAAATCACCAGATTCCTGAGCGGGATTGGAAATATGGACGGCAGATTGGTCATTATGCTCAATCTTGAGGAGATTGTCGGGCAGCCAAAGGATGGAAAGTAAGTGGGTTATAAAGGAGGAGCGTATCTTGTGCTGAGCAGGATATTCCTGATGTTTACCATCCGTGGAACCGGAAATGCTTCCGCAGAACTGGGAGGTTCGTTATCTATCCACCCTTATGGGACCGGGGATAGCTCTTCCTTGTTGTAACTTTCACTGATTATGAGGTGTAGCTGTATGACTGATGAATTGAATTTAACTGCAAACCAGTTAGATGCGTTGCGTGAAATTGGAAATGTCGGCGCGGGTAATTCTGCCACCGCCCTTTCCCAAATCATAAATAAGCGCATTGACATGAATGTTCCAAAGGTGGCGCTTGTCCCACTTGATACGGTTCCGGATCTTGTCGGTGGAGCCGATATGATAGTGGTTGGCGTGTTTTTGAGAGTTTATGGCAGGGCGCCCGGCAATATTCTGTTCCTTTTGCCACAAAAAAGCGCCTTTTATCTGGTGGATACGCTGATGGGACGTGAGCATGGAACGACCCAGAAGCTGGACTTTATGGACGAATCTGCTTTGATGGAGATTGGAAACATATTGTCCGGCGCGTATCTCAACGCGTTCTTTACCTTTACGCAAATTTCCATGCTGCCATCTATTCCTGCTCTTGCCATGGATATGGCAGGAGCTATACTGAATGTTGTTTTGGTCCAACTGGGTCAGATGGGGGATCATGCGCTTGTCATCGAAACGGAATTCTTGGCTGAGGATGATGGAATAAATGGGCATTTCTTCTTGGTGCCGGATCCGGGTTCTTTGGGAACGATGATTAAAGCAATAGGAGTTGAGTGATATGGCAGACCTGATCAAAGTCGGCATGGCGGATTACAAGGTCGGCCGTGGTCCGTCCGTATTGATAAGCTATGGATTGGGCTCCTGCATAGGCATCTCCCTTTATGACCCGCAGACCCAGATTGGCGGGCTGCTGCATATTATGCTTCCGGACAGCACCCAGGCAAGGGCCAGTGACAATCCAGCAAAATTCGCTGATACGGGGCTTCCTCTTATGTTGAATGACGTGATTGGCATGGGAGCATCAAGGAGCCGCTTGGTGGCGAAAATTGCCGGCGGAGCGCAGATGTTCGCGTTTTCGAATGCTACGGACATAATGCGTGTGGGAACTCGGAATGCGGAAGCTGTCAAGAGAATATTAAGGGAAATGGGAATCCGAGTCATAGCCGAAGATACTGGCGGCTCTTACGGGCGTACGGTTCAGATTGATTTAGCTAATGGCGTATACAAGGTGAAGACCATAGACAGGGGCGAGAAGGAAATGTGATATTTCGTAAGCCTGACACATGGTTCCGTGGGTAATTCTATATTTTGAGGAAACCTTGGCAGGTGAGGAAATTTGTTTAAGATAGGGATGTCACTGGTCTTGGCAGTGATAGCGGCATTTGTGATTATTCTGGCAGGATTTCTGAGTGAGGTCCGGGTAGGGACGATGCTCCTACGGGGTACGATTGGCTTTGTGGTTGCCGGTTTGGTTGGAGCACTATTTGTAACAGCTTTCGAGAACAGGGAGAAGCCGGATTTGACAGAAACTCGGGAACGGGATGAGGAAGAGGAGATGTCGTACATTCCTGATGATGATGACATGGCAGAGCAGGAACATGAGGCAGGCGAGGAGGAAGCGTCTGAATTCAAGCCATTGACAGCTCAGGGGCTGGAACATGTTCAACCGCCTGAAGGGTAGGATGACGTAAAGGGGGGAGTATCAGGTGAATCAGTCAAATTATGAACCGAGTCCTGATGTGGACTCCCTATGGAAAAGCTACCAAAGGAATAAAACTATAGAACTGAGAAATCAATTGGCTGAGCATTATCTCCCTCTGGTGAAGATAGTAGCAGGGCGGCTTGCTATCAGTCTGCCGTCACATGTTGACAGGGAGGATTTGCTGAGCAGTGGTTTCTTTGGTTTACTTGATGCCATAGATCGCTATGATTTGCAGCGAAAGAACAAATTCGAGACCTATGCGGGAGTGCGGATACGTGGCGCGATGATAGACCATTTGCGGGCTAAGGATTGGATACCCGTGACAATGCGCCAGAAAATCAGGAAGTATGAGCAGACGGTTTATAGGCTCGAGACAGAACTGGGGCGAAGCGCGACGGATGAGGAGCTGGCTGAAGCAATGGAGCTTTCCATAGAGGAGCTGCACGTGCTTGTAGGACAGCTTAATTCTGCGACGGTAATACCATTGGAGGAATATCTCAGGGCTGACACTCCGGAAGCTGCGGATTCCAGTCCGGAAGAGAGCGCCGAGTATAGGGAACTTCAGGAAACCCTTGCAAAGGCTATCGATCGTTTGCCGGAGAAGGAACGCATAGTGGTATCGCTTTACTATTATGAAGAGCTCACTTTGAAAGAAATCAGTCTGATTCTTCATTTGTCTGAGGCACGTATTTCCCAATTGCATACAAAGGCTGTTTTTCGTATGCGGGGATATCTGGCCAGGATGAAAGCTAATCTGCTGTGATTGATAGGAGCTGAAGGGGGACGTATCATGGAGGGTGAGAAGTCGTATCCGACAGTTGGTGGGCAGGATGCCGGTTATTTGTTTGAATTCAAAGATGACGGCGTTTTTCTGACTGTGTATGAAGACGAAACAGGTGATATAAAGTTCGAGCTTTCTAATCTTCGGCAGATTATGCGGGATGTAGGGGTCTTGGATTACGATATTGAGCTGATGGCACGTGCCGTGCGTGAAATGGCCGGGGTACCCTATAGGATCGCGGAACCTATAGAGCTTCCATCGGATTTTGTCTATACGGTCTTAGAGGATGGGGAGGAACCTCCCGATGAATTGGCCTTTGCGAAGGTTATGGTGGAAATCAGCAGAGATAGAATGAAGGCAACTGTTCGTTATGATACGAGGGCTGGTTCACGTATACCTACAAAGGAAATGGTTTTAGAGGCACTGAACGAGAAGGGCGTTGTTTATGGAATAAAGGAAGATGCCATAGACCGCGGCGTGGAAAGCATGGCGTCCTTTGTCGCAGCCGAAGGTCTTCCACCGGTTAACGGAGACGATGCTTACATAGACAGGAAATTTGATTTAAGCACGAAGGGAAAACCTTTTGTTGACCATTACGACAGGGTTGACTATAAGAATCTCAATCTCTTTGTCTTGACAAAGAAGAATGACACACTGGCAATACGGATTCCTCAGACGAAGGGGACACCCGGAAAGAATATCTTTGGTGATACTGTGCCTGCTAAGAATGGCAAGCCGATTCCCATGCCTGAGGGTAAGAATACAAAAGTCATAGGCGAGAACAGATTGATTGCTGAAATTGACGGTCAGATTGTTGATACGGGCAAAAAAATCAGTGTGGATTCTAAGCTTGTCATCAAAGGTGCTGTTGGAGTGGCCACAGGCAATATAGACTTCGACGGCAGTGTGGAAATTGCCGGTGGTGTCCAGCAGGGCTTCATGGTCAAAGCTACGGGTGATATCGAGATTAAAGGCGGAGTAAGTGGCGCTGAGGTTGAGGGACGCAATGTGTTCATCGGCGGAGGCATTACCGGCATGAATAGGGGCAGGGTGCGGGCCACACAGGATGTACGCGCTATGTTCACGGAAAATGCTCAGGTTGAGGCCGGAAGGGATATTTATATTTCTGATGTGGTGCTCCATTCAACCCTAAGGGCCGGCAGCAGGATCATCATGGAGGAAAAGCATGGCCAGATAACCGGAGGAATTACGGTTGCCGGTGAAGAGGTTAACGCCAAGATTATTGGAAACCAGGCATTCGTGGTGACAAGAGTTTCCGTTGGCGTGGATCCGAACCTTCAGAGGCAGTATCAGCTGGTATGCCGCAACTATAAGGAAGGGAAGAAGCGTTTGCAGCAGATTACCCAGACACTTAATACTCTAGGGAAGATAGATATCAGCAGACTTCCTCAGGAGCGGATTGACCAGATAAACGCACTGACGCGTTCTCAATTCCCTCTGGCCGGTCAGTTGAAAAAGGATGAGAAGACCATAAGGGAATTGGAAGCCAAGCTGGCTGATATGAAACAGGGCAGGGTCAGGGCATCTGATGTAATTTATCCTGGAACGAGGCTGATTGTAAATTCGGTTATGAAGAATGTATATGAAGAGTACAGGCATTGCGCGTTCTCTCTCAGGGATGGCGAGATTGCCCTTGGACCATATGAATAGGTATTGAACTAAAGGAGGGGAGCAACATGGCAATGGATGTCAGTCCAATGAGTTTGCAGATGGTATTTCCGCGAGCAACTGAGGCCGGACAGGTACAGCACAATATGAATCATGCTGCCGCATTGCAGTCTGAATATGAGGCTCTTCGACAGGAAAAGGACGCAAAGCTGAAGCAGCAGCAGGTTCGTAATAAGGATAATCCGGAGGATGGGCGTATCCGTGAGAATCCGGACAGAAGAGGAAGTCAGGCCGGATATGGCAGTGCCAGAAGACGCAGGGCGCAAATGGAGGATGAAGAACCTGAGCAAAGACTGGCTGCGGATCCATCTCGGGGACACCGGATTGACATTTCCTTTTAGGTAAGGGGATATAGCTCAATGATGACGGAAATCATGGGAGTCCTGATTGTATTGGGAGCTGCTATTGTAATTCTTGTTCGTTGGCAATCCAGAAGGGAAAACAGGCCTGCGGAGATGGTGCATCAGGATATGCAGTATGCCACTCAACAGTTGAAACAGGAGCTTGAGAGAACAGGGAACGAGATAACATCCCGTCTGGAGCAGCACGTCATGAATCTGGAGCAGTTGATTCACGAGGCTGATCAAAGAAAGAATATTCTGGAGGGAAGGATAGTTGAACTCCGGGAATTGGTCAAACTTGGTGATGAGCAGATGGATGCTCTCCATACGCTTAGAAGTGAGATTGTTGAGGCAAGGCAGCTGCGTCAGCAGCTGGCAGATGCGGGGAAACAGATCTCGGGGATTGTGCATGGACAGGCTGTCATGACAGAACCGGCAGAAGAACGTAATTTTTCTGAGGTACTGAACCAGTCGATGTCGCAGTCCGGGTCAACAGTGCAAGAGTATTTGCCATATGCTGCGCAGCAGGCACCGGTTTCATATGAGGCGCAGGAGACTGTGACACCGGTGGTTCCCGGTAGTTCAGCGCAATATGAGGTTAAAGGGGAATCGGTGGGGCAGGAGCTCTCGGAGGCTTTGCCACAGGAGGAACCGGTGGTTACAGATTCGGCGAGAGTCAGGGCGCTCCTTCTTAACGGCTGGTCCGTTGAGGATGTGGCTCGTGAAACTGGTATAGGCAAGGGCGCGGTGGAATTGATGAAGGAAATGATGCGCCGTCAGACGATGGGTTGAGATGGACAGATACAGAACGATTAAAGGAGAAGCCGAGGCTTTCTATGAGATACAAAAGTCACGCTTTATAGCTCACGTCCTCCATGTGGAAAGGGAGGAGGAAGCCAGGGATTTTGTGCAGAGAATCAAAAAGCAGTATTTCGATGCAAGGCACAATTGCTCCGCGTGGGTGCTTGGAGAAAAAGGGAATCTTCAGAAGTCAAACGATGATGGCGAACCCGGAGGTACAGCCGGAAATCCGATTCTTGAGAGCATAAAGAAGAAGAATCTTACAAATGTGGCTGTGGTCGTGACGCGATATTTTGGTGGTATCAAGCTTGGGGCGGGGGGACTAATTCGCGCCTATGGCCATTCAGCGGTTTTGGGCTTGGAAGCGGCCCAGACTGTCATTATGACACCCCTTTGCAGGGTACGATTGACGGTGGGGTATGATTTATTGGCTTCGCTGGAATACTGGATTCGGCAGAAATCAATTTCCAGTGAAGACGTGAATTATACGGAGCAGGTTGAGATGG
The DNA here is from genome assembly GCA_003518745.1 of Selenomonas sp. Lineage (GTDB taxonomy): Bacteria > Bacillota > Negativicutes > Selenomonadales > Selenomonadaceae > UBA9786. The sequence continues at coordinate 6,679 of DOYB01000052.1, forward strand.
TACTATTGCTGCCCCCTGAAGAGTCGGAGTCGCTGATGGCAGAGGCCGTTGACCTTGCTGCCGGACGCTGCAGCTTTGAAATCCTGGGTGAAGCAGTTGTTCCCCTGTTGGAGACGGCTGAAGCACCGTAAGTATAGCGTATAATGAGAGGCAGGCATAGAGGCCGGTCATCAAGACCAGACCTCTATGCCTGCCTTCGTAATTATGACGCATTAACTAATTGAGGTTCAAAAAGTTATTGCCAGCCCTGTAGTGTCCAGAACATCTCAGCTTTATCTGCAACCGGAAAAATCAGTTCTCGTATGTTAGTAATACGAGTGAATTTCCATGTGCCGTCTGTTTGTTTCTCCATGGCCAGTTTAAGAGTTATGCCGTCAGCAAGATTACCATAGGGGCTGCCATCGCCCTTGATTGAGAGTGCGACTTCAGCATGGTGGGCATCAGACATGTGTATGTCTTGTATCTCTGCGCTGCATGCGCTATGAATCTTTGCAAGCTCGCCTGAAAGCCAGGACTCAGGATTATCATCATAGTTGGCAGCAGGAGCAGCTTTTGAGAAGTAGAACCCCAAAATCCTATTTATGAACAACAGGCTTATATCTCTGTGATCTAGAGCATACTGCTGCATGAATTCAGTGTCATGCCAGAAAAATGGGTCATCGGGATAGCGGTCGTGAAGCTGGCTTATAACAACCGACATTTCCCGGGCAGAGTTGTCATAGGTATCGGCTAGAAAGAATTCCACGTCGAAGTACGAAGAAACCCTGTCCCAATCGCGATTCGTTACAGCCTGCTGAAGTTCCTTCACCGCTGCTTCCGGTGAAATGACATCCTTGGCGGCTTTTGGAGCGCTGCTGCAGCCTGTCAGGCATAGGACAAGGAAAAGAAATAAGCAAAGTAGGCAAGTAAGGGATTTTCTCATGGGAGTTCCTTTCTATAAAGCTCTATCGTCCTCAATTAGCTTCAGCTTTTCCTCACGGGAAAGGTGTTTGATATGCCATTCCCTGCTTTGGGCATCCACCTTGCGGTCAAATTCCTCGTAGTAGGTGAGCCTGACCGGGAGGCGGGACCGTGTGTACTTCCCGCCCTTTCCGGCGTTGTGGCATGCCAGTCGCTTCTCAAGGTCATTTGTCCACCCTGTGTATAAGCTTCCATCCGCACAGGTCAGGATATAGGTGTAGGCTTTCATTTATCTGCTTCTTTGATGGTAACCTTCTTCATTACCACATCTTCCAAGGGGCGATCGCTGAAATCCGTTTCAGCTTTGCCGATTGTACGAACTACTTCCATGCCATTGACTACATTGCCGAATACGGCATGATGACCATCCAGCCACGGAGTTTTGTCCAAGGTAATGAAGAACTGTGAACCGCCTGTATTGGGGCCGGCGTTGGCCATGGAGAGAATGCCCTCGGAACTGTGTTTGAGGTCAGGATGGAATTCGTCATCAATAGTATAGCCCGGGCCTCCGGTACCGTTGCCGTTGGGATCTCCTCCCTGAATCATGAATCCGTCTATGACGCGATGGAATATCAGTCCGTCATAGAAGCCTTTCTTTGCAAGACTTACGAAATTCTCGACTGTTTTAGGCGCTTTGTCCGCAAATAATTCAATCTCAAAGGTTCCTTTATTTGTTTCAAATACTGCGATTGGATTTGCCACTTTACCCTCTCCTTTTTCACTCTTTCCCGTTGCCGTACAGCCCACAGACAACATCATCAGCATCGCCATTATCAAAACTATGACTTTTCTCAAACTACTCTCTCCTTCCAAAGTATTCGCGTTACATTATAGCGCCATTTATTAGGATTTGCCAAGGGTTGGAGAAAAATTCAATTGTTTAGCGATTATTTTCTGAGTTTACTGAAATAAAAAAGCGCCCTGCACGCCATGGTTCCGTCTTGGGGGCAGAAACATGACATGCAGGACTCTAGGAGTGGAGCTAGTAAATAACTCCATTTAGCATTCTAACATTTAATTCAGAAAATTGCAAGATAAAAGATTAAAATAGTTGTAAAATGCGCTTAAACATAAAAATTGTCCTCGTGATACACATATATGTAATTCAAATAGATGCAGGTAGAGTAGATATTAGAGGCATATGGAGTAAATTTCGAAAACTTTTTCCTTTAGCTGGAAATATGGCTTCGTATATTGTATACTGAGAGGCAAGGGAGGTGCGTTTTTTGGTTAAAAAAGGTATTATTCTGGCAGGGGGTTCTGGTACAAGGCTTTATCCTTTGACGAAGGTTGTGTCGAAGCAGCTTATGCCAATATATGACAAGCCCATGATCTACTACCCTTTGAGTACATTGATGCTGGCAGGAATAAAGGAGATTCTTATTATAACTACACCGGAGGATCAGGCTCTGTATTCATCGCTCCTGGGGGACGGCAGCCAGCTGGGCATTAGTATACAGTATGCGATTCAGCCGAGTCCTGATGGATTGGCTCAGGCATTTCTTATTGGTGAGAATTTTATCGCAGGTGACGGTTGCGCGCTGGTGCTGGGAGATAACATATTCTATGGATCGGATTTAGCCACTGCCATGCAGCGTGCCGCGTCCCATGAAGATGGGGCAACTGTGTTCGCATACTATGTGAGTGACCCTGAGCGCTATGGCGTGGTGGAGTTTGATAAGGATGGGCAGGCACTCAGTTTGGAGGAAAAGCCCAAGAATCCAAGGTCCAATTACGCCGTGACAGGTCTGTATTTCTACGATCATGATATTGTAGACATAGCGAAGTCCATCAAGCCTTCACCTAGGGGAGAGCTTGAAATCACGGATGTCAATAGAGTTTATTTGGAGCAGAAAAAACTTAGAGTCGAGAAGATGCGTCGAGGTTATGCATGGCTGGACACGGGGACACATGAGTCTTTGCTGCAGGCGGCCTCATTCGTGCAGACGATTCAGGCCCGGCAGGGACTTAAGATTGCATGTATAGAGGAGATAGCCTACAGGATGCGCTATATTGATTCAGAGCAGTTGATGAAATTGGCTGAGCCACTGGCTAAGAACGAATATGGACGGTATTTGCAGTATTTGGCAAGGCATCACTGAAAACCTATAGATATTGGAGGAAAACGGATTTGAAAGCAACAGAGACAAATCTCAAGGGTGTTTATGTTCTTGAGCCTCAGGTATTTGGCGATGCCAGAGGATGGTTTATGGAGAGCTGGTCTCAGCGTAAGATGGAAGAGGCAGGCATTCATGTGGAATTTCTGCAGGATAATCACTCCTATTCGGCTACAAGGGGAACATTGAGAGGACTTCATTATCAGCTTAACCCAATGGCCCAAGCGAAGCTCATACGCTGCAGCCGTGGCAGCATTCTGGATGTTGCTGTGGACATACGCAAGGGCTCGCCACAGTATGCCAAGTGGACGGCGGTGGAGCTTTCCGCTGAGAACAAGAAACAGCTTTTCATACCCAGAGGCTTCGCCCATGGATTTCTGACCCTTACGGATGATGTTGAGGTTCAGTACAAAGCTGACAATTACTATGCTCCAGATTGTGACGGCAATATCCGCTGGAATGATCCGGAAATTGGGGTGGAGTGGCCCTTTGAACCGGTAATTCTGTCGGGAAAGGACGAGAATGCGCCGCTTCTGGCAGAAAGAACAAATCTGAATTTTGTCTACGAGGAGAGATAAGCCAATGAATATTGTAGTGACTGGCGGAGCAGGGTTTATCGGCGGTAATTTTGTCTACTATATGCTGGAGAAGTATCCGGAGCATCGCATTATATGCTATGACAAGCTGACCTATGCCGGCAATCTTGCCACATTGGATGAAGCGATGAAAAATAAAAACTTCAAGTTTATCCGCGGAGATATTTCCGACAGGGACGCGGTGGACAAGCTGTTTCAGGAGGAGAAGCCCGACATTATCGTGAATTTCGCGGCAGAGAGCCATGTTGACCGTTCCATAGAGGATCCTGAGCTTTTCCTGCGCACAAATATCATCGGCACCAGTGTTCTGCTGGATGCGTGCCGTAAATATGGAATCAAGCGCTATCATCAGGTATCGACGGATGAGGTTTACGGAGATTTGCCGCTGGATAGACCGGATCTCTTCTTTACGGAAACAACGAATCTGCACACGTCCAGTCCCTATTCAGCCTCAAAGGCTTCGGCGGATTTGCTGGTGCAGGCATATAGCCGTACATATCAGATACCGGCGACGATTTCCCGCTGCTCGAACAACTATGGGCCGTACCATTTTCCGGAGAAGCTTATTCCGCTGATGATTATCAATGCTTTGCACGATAAAAAGCTCCCCGTTTACGGCGCTGGGGAGAATGTGAGGGATTGGCTGTATGTAAAGGATCACTGTTCTGCCAT
>DOYB01000052.1:11218-20809 GCA_003518745.1 Selenomonas sp.
GCAAGGGCCATGACCGCCGCTATGCCATCGATCCCACCAAAATTAAGAACGAACTCGGATGGGAACCGGAGACGAAATTCGAGAATGGCATCAAGGAAACAGTCAAGTGGTATCTGGAGAATAAAGCTTGGTGGGAAAATATAGTCAGCGGTGAATATCAGTCCTATTATGAGGAGATGTACGGGAGCCGGAAGGTACTGCAATAAGGAGTGTGGGTACACATGTCGAATTTAGCCTATCGGGAAGATGAGGATTATGAAATCATCAATGGCAGGATCGTCATGATGTCACCGCGCCCCTCTGTCAATCACAATCGCGTCATAACCAATCTCTGCGGTATTTTTCAGAATTATCTCAGGGGGAAGAAATGCGAGGCATTTTTTGATGGTGTAGAGCTTCATTTAAGCGAAGACAACGTATTTGTTCCTGACGCGATGATTGTCTGCAATCAGGATATCATCCGGCAGAAAGGGATTTTCGGGGCACCGGATTTGGTGGTGGAGGTGCTTTCCCCACGTACCGCCAAAAATGATTTCGGCGAAAAAAAGGATGTCTATGAAAAGTATGGTGTCAGGGAATACTGGATTGTCAACACCATGGACAAGTCGATTCAGGTCTATGTCCTGCGGGATGGAAAACTGCGGCTAGATAATATGTATCATGGATACTCGGCGGAGGACTGGGAGGAACTGACCGGGGAGGAACAGACTGATAGCCTGATTTCTCTTAAGGTTTCCCTATATGATGATTTTGTTGTAGATGTCAATGAAGTGTTTGATAGGATATGAAACCAAGGACTATAAGGGGTCTCACTCAAAGAATGCCATTTTGCCGAGTCGGTAGGAGATGTACTTTACGGCATCGTCCAGAATGAAATGCAGAGCGGAAAGCGGTGCTCGGTGTTCCATTGCGGCCTTGAGCTGCGTTTTCAAAAGGGCTATGCCGGCACCTTCGCTTTTTCCAAAGGTATCCAGCAGCCAGGGATTGTTGCGGTGAAAAATGCCGGTATCATAGTAGCGATGGAAGCTCTGGCGAAGTGAAAGTTCGTGGGAGTGGTGTACCTTTGCGTCTGCGGCGTATTGGATTTCCCAGCCTGCGATCAGCATTTTGGCCGCGACGTACATATCCTCGCTGACATTTGTTTCAGGAAATCCACCAATGGCCTGTAGGGCAGAGACCCGGTAGGCGGCAAAGGAATCGGACAGGAAGGCTGTACGTATACCGAGTTCTTTTCGATCGTCATAGCATTTGCGACGGCTCGTTTCCGGATAACTGAATTGACGCTGGAGGGCTGCCCCAAATGAAGCTCCCTCGTGGGGGAGCTGACGGCCGTATGCGGCGCCTACTTTCTCATCGTGGAACGGTTCTGTGAGTTTTTCAAAGCTGTTATCATTATGGAGAAGGGCATCCTGTGTCATGAATATGACTATATCTACATCAGCGGCTACACGTGAAAAACCCATTTGACGTGTAAGGCCGTGATTGAACTCTTCACGACGTATTTCCACGACCTCGAACCCATGCATTTTTGCATGGGTTCGAGTTTCGTCTGTTGATGCCGAATCAATCAACAGCTTACGCCGCAGGGGAAGCTGCTGCCTGTCAATTTGTTCCAAAAGCTTTTTAAATTGTGTGCCTGCGTTCATGGCAGGAATGATCAATCCCACGTTCATGATGTGAACTCCCTTCTGTCTGTGTCTGTTATTCTATCCCAAAAGACGTGGCTTTTCAAGCAGGGGAGATTGCGTTTTGACATGGTTTCATGTATAATCTAATGAGGGAATTTGGGATTAATTGGGGGATAGGTATGCATTATGTACATGCACTGATGTCTCTTTTGCGTGAAATTGTCAGAAATCGAGCACTGCTCTGGCAGATGACAAAGAGAGATTTTAAGCAGAGATATGTTGGTTCTTTTTTGGGAATCCTTTGGGCATTTATCCAGCCTACAGTCACGGTCCTGGTGTTTTGGTTTGTGTTTCAGGTTGGCTTCAAGTCGCAGCCCGTTGATGATTTTCCCTTTATATTGTGGCTGATTTGTGGGATGATACCGTGGTTTTTTATTTCAGACAGCTTGACCGGTGCCACCAACGCCATTGTAGACAGCAGCTTTCTTGTAAAAAAGGTTGTCTTTCGCGTTGAGCTGCTGCCAATGGTTAAAATCATGTCTGCCTTGATGGTTCATGGCTTCTTTGTTCTGGTTATCTTCCTGATGTTTGCGGTATACGGATATTCACTGTCGATTTACAATATTCAATTTCTTTACTATACAGGAGCAATGTTCTGTCTGTGCCTTGGAATATCCTGGCTTACGTCCGCGCTGACAGTTTTCTTGAGGGATGTTGGTCAGTTTGTTGCGATGATACTGCAACTGGCCTTTTGGGCAACTCCGATTTTCTGGAGCTTGAATATGATACCGGATGAGTATCACCTAATAATGAAGTTCAACCCTGCCTTCTATATTATCGATGGATATCGTCAGAGCTTCATTTACCATGAGTGGTTTTGGGAGCATATGACAATCACCGCGTATTTCTGGGGCGTTACGGCTGTGATGCTTTTTGTTGGGGCACTTGTATTCAAGCGTATGCGGCCTCATTTTGCGGATATGTTGTAAGATAGGTGGAAATCTATGACAAATGATATGGCAATAGAAATAAAAGGACTCTCAAAGGTATATCGTTTGTATGACCGTCCCGTTGATCGCTTGAAGGAGGCACTGCTTCCTTTTCATAAGCGATATAGCAGGGATTTTTATGCTTTAAGAGATATAAATCTTTCAATAAAAAAGGGCGAAACCGTGGGATTTATTGGTCAGAACGGCGCGGGAAAGTCCACTATACTAAAGGTCATAACAGGCGTTTTAACGCCCACCAGCGGTACGGTTGAGGTCAACGGACGTATTGCTTCCCTTCTGGAGTTGGGTGCTGGGTTCAATCCGGAGATGACCGGTGTGGAAAATATCTATATGAACGGCGTTGTAATGGGACTCAGCCGGGAAGAGATGGATGCCAGACTGGATGATATAATTGCCTTTGCTGATATTGGCGATTTTATACATCAGCCGGTTAAGATGTATTCCAGTGGTATGTTTGCACGAGTCGCATTTGCTGTCAATGCCTTTGTGGAGCCGGATATCCTTATCGTGGATGAGGCACTTTCTGTGGGAGACTCTTTCTTTCAGGCGAAGTGCATGAATCGTATGAAGAGCATGTTGGATGATGGTGTGACAGTTTTGTTTGTTAGTCATGATTTGGTTGCTGTTCGTAATTTGTGCCAAAACGCAGTTCATATGGAACATGGAGAGATAGTATTTAAGGGTAAAGCTGATGAGGTCGTGGAAGAGTATATCGCGGCGCGCATTCGCAGTCGTCAGTTTACGGAGGAAACAGCGACAGACTCAGTACCAAAAGACCAGCCTGCATTAGAGAAAGTAAAAAGATTTTTACAAACAAATGAAGAATTCCAACGTAATGCAAGCTATCAGCGTGTACAGAATGGCAAGGTATCATTTGTCAATGTGGAATTATTGGACGAAGCAGGAAACAGTGTAAGAACGGTTTCTTATGGACAACGAGTGAAGCTATGCTGCACTATAAAAAGCGAGACGGATATTGAAATATTAACAGTGGGGTACCATATCAACAGCAAAGATGGTGTGGAGGTTATATATTCAGATAGCTGGCTAGACAGAAAGCCTTTTTTGCGACTGAAAAAAGGGCGTATCTATATTTTTGAATACAGTTTTTCTATTCGCTTATGTGCTGGTGACTATAACATAGGTGTAGTTATGTCAATTCCGTTAAGCGAAGTGGCTGGTGATGTTGAGACATGTGATGTTGTCCCATTAGCAATTCAATTTTCTGTGGCCGCAGATCCTTTGTATGTTATTTATGGTTGTGTACATTGGGACAATGAGTTTGAGCTATCGGAATATGATTTTGAAAAAGATGATTTGGCAGTGAGAATTGCTCGTGAAGACGAATTAGATTTGAGTAACCTTGCAAATGTTAAATTTTTCGGTACGAGGAATTGATTTATGAAGAAGTTATTGCTTTTGGGGGGATCCCATTACATTATTCCTGTAATTCAGGCAGCACACGATATGGGAATTTATGTAATAACCTGTGATTATTTGCCCGGTAATGTGGCTCATGCTTATGCAGATGAGTATCACAATGTCAGTATTGTAGAGCCTGAGCATGTATTAGAATTAGCGCGAAATTTATCGATTGATGGTATTATGTCTTTTGCAACAGATCCAGGCGTTGTGGTGGCTTCTTATGTGGCTGAGCAATTAAATATTCCAGGATGTCCATATGAATCGACGGTAATTTTGCAAAATAAGGATCTTTTCCGTTCATTCCTGCGAGATAATAATTTCCATACCCCTATGGCGAAATCATATCATGATGTGTTGCATGCACTGGAGGAAATACAGAAATTTTCCTTCCCGGTAATTGTCAAGCCGGTGGATTCAGCCGGCAGTAAAGGAGTCAGTAGGATTGATCAGATTGAGGATTTTGCAGATGCGTTTGAGCGTGCGATGGCAAATTCAAAATCGGGAAAGGTTATTATAGAAGAATTTATAGAACAGCGAGGACATTCGTCGGATACAGAATGCTTTTCTGTGAATGATGAATTGGTGTTTGCAAGTTTTAATTGTCAGTGTTTTGATAAAGAGGCAATAAATCCATATGTTCCATCAGCGTTTTATTGGCCGTCGGATATGCCATCGGAAATACAACGTGAATTGCGTTCGGAAATTCAACGCTTAATACGTATTCTGCATTTAGGGACATCGATTTATAATGTTGAAACGCGATGGGGAGTTGATGGTCATCCATATATCATGGAAATTTCTCCGAGAGGTGGAGGAAATCGTCTAGCCGAGATATTGAAAATGGCTTGTGGAACGGATTTGATAAGTAATAGTATTCGAGCAGCTTTGGGGATGACAGTTGATAAGATGGAGGATCCTGTTTATCAAGGGGTATGGGCAGAGTATATTGTTCATGGGCATCAGAATGGAGTCTTTCAGGATTTGGTGATTGAAGATTCGATTGCAAGACGATATTTGGTTGAGCGTGATTTGTGGGTAAAGCCTGGTGATTCAGTACATGAATTTACTGGAGCCAATCAAACATTAGGGACTTTAGTATTCCAATTTGATTCTGTTGAGCAAGCACAAAAGGCATTAACCAATACGAGGGAATGGATTAAAATTTTTATAAAGACATAATTTATGGTGGTCAGATATTTGTATTTGTTTATGGTGCAGATAACATGGAATATTTTGGTTCGTGGTGTAAGAGGGAGTGAAGCAGATGGTCAGTGAGGTGACTTTTTCTGACTATCCATATTCGCGTATGATGATGCGAAATTTATGTGATGAATCGGATGAAATGAAGTGGAAAATCTTAGATTATCATAATCAAGATTTTGTATTAGCTTGCAGTATAGATACACGTCCTTATACTGTAGAAGGGCATAGGAAATTTTTACAAGCATTACCGAACTTGAAACGGAAGCACTATATAGCTTATTTTGATGGAAGGGCTGTTGGCAAGTTTAGTTATGAAATGGATGGAAATCATGTTATAGATTCGGGAACATTTCTTTTTCATAAAGAGGATTTGATGACAGGTTTAGGACTCTTCTTTGAAATGTTTAGCACACGGTTTCTTTTTGAATGCATAAAAGCAGAATCATATGCTTTTAATGTCAGGAAAGATAATACGCCTATGCTGAGAGCTATGAAACGTATTGCACGCATGACACACACAGACGAAGTGAGTTGTTTTTTTGAAATTAGGAAAGACGAATTTGAAAACATAAAGAATAAAATGGATACATTGTTGCCATTTTGTTTGCCTTGAAGATTGATGGGGGTAGTTGTTATGGAAAAATTCGAGCCTTTTGCAAATCCTATCTACGTTACCTGTCCTGTCTTTCCGTCTATTGAGGAAGTGACGTCAAAGCTAGAGGAGATTTGGCGGGCGAAGTGGTTTACAAATAATGGTCCTCAACATCGCAAGTTGGAAGAGGAATTGACAGGCTATCTCAAGGTGCCATACCTTTCCTTGTTTAATAATGGAACGATTGCTTTGATGGTGGCGTGTCAAAGCCTCCGTTTGATGGGAGATGTCATTACGACACCATTTACATTCGCGGCAACGCCCCATGTACTTTCGTGGAACAATATCCGTCCAATTTTTTGCGATATTGATCCTGTCACGATGAATATTGATGCAAATAAGATTGAATCCATGATTACGCCGCAGACTACGGCGATTTTGGCGGTGCATGTATTTGGCACGCCCTGTGATGTAGAGAAGATTCAAGCTGTAGCGGACAAGTATGGTTTACGTGTGGTTTACGATGCGGCGCATGCTTTCGGTGAAGAAATTGATGGTCGTGGCATTGGTACTTTTGGGGATATTTCAATGATGAGTTTCCATGCTACAAAGCTCTATCACACTGTCGAAGGTGGCGCCTTGATGCACAAGGATCCACATCTAAAGGAACGAATCGATCTCTTGAAAAATTTTGGCATCAAGAACGAGGAAGAGGTCGTAATGCCAGGTATCAATGGAAAGATGAATGAAGTGCAGGCTGCTATTGGGCGAATTATGTTGGACTATATAGCAGATGAGCGCGAAAAGCGCATTGCCTTAGGGAAGGTCTACGATGAGGAATTGGGGGATGTTCCGGGCATTACGTTGATGCCTAAGGTAGAGGGGAATGTACGACTCAATCACCAATACTATGTAATTCGTATTGATGAAGAGGTGTTCGGTCATTCCCGTGATTATGTTTATGAGTCATTCAAGGAATACAATATCTATGCCCGCAAATATTTCCATCCTCTTTGCAGTGAATATACCTGCTACCGCCAGCTTTCTTCGGCAGCACTGGAAAAATTGCCTGTTGCGGTCAAGGTGGGGAAAGAAGTTCTTTCCATGCCGATGTACGGAGGATTGGAAGCGGATGACGTGAGGAAAATTTGTGGAATATTGAAGAACTTTCAAAAGTAAGACGAATGGTATCCGGTTTATTTTAAGGAAATGTGTGCCTTGAAATGAAAAGGGGAATAACACTGTGGTATATTCAACGTCCTAGTGGAAGGAGCAGCATAAAATGGAAAAATTTTTGGAAAATATCATGGATATTTTGGATACGGAACATAAGATTGAAGCGGAAACTCGACTGGACACGATTGAAGAATGGGATTCGCTTAGCATCATCAGCCTTTTGGCGATGGTCAATGTGGAATATGGCAAGACCATGCGTGTAGCGGATTTCAAGGGAGCAGTAACATTTCAGGATTTATATGACATAATAATGAAAAAATAATCAAGGCTTTGCTGTGACGATGGAGTTAGATATGAATGTGACATTTGATTTTCAAGGTCAAAAGTTCTTGGTGACGGGAGCTTCTTCAGGCATTGGCAGAGAAACAGCTAAGGAACTCCTGGAGTCAGGAGCGACAGTGTTGGGTATTGCGCGGCATTTTCCTGAACCGGATGAGTTAGCGGAAAAATATCCGGCTTCATGGGTTCCGATGAAAGTGGATGTGACAGATTTTGCCTCTGTGGAGAATGCCGTAGAGGTTTTTACTGAAAATTACGGAAAATTGCACGGTTGTGTGCATTCAGCGGGAATGGCGGTGCTTTTGCCTGTGAATGTTTGGAATCATGAGCAGGCGAAGAAGGTCATGGATGTGAATCTGTGGGCTGGCGAAGCACTTTTGAAATTGCTTTGGAAGCGTAAATACCATGAAGCGGGATTTTCACATGTATTCGTTTCTTCTGTAAGTGCCCATAAGGCTCAAAAGGGACTCAGCATTTATGCAGCCAGTAAGGCCGCATTGGAGGCAATGGTGCGTACGGCATCACAGGAGTTGGCAGTAAAGGGACAGCGCGTTAACAGTGTATGTCTTGGTTGGATTGAGACGGGCATGACACTTGATACTGATAATGATGTGCCAAAATCCCCTTTAGGAATTGGAAGTACAGAAGATGCGGCAGGTATGATACTCTATCTTTTGAGTGATCGTGCACGCTGGATTACGGGAGCGAATTTCATCATTGATGGCGGCTATTTGGCGTGATGAGGCAGTTTGTATCATAATAGTGCTGCTTTTTGTGAGCTGATGGAGGTATGGTTTATGGATAATGCAGAGATAAAAACATTTCTTTCATGGCCATTTGAGAGCGATGTCCTCATGCGCAGGCAAAAGTCGCTGAAAAGGCAGCTTCTGGATAGGGAAGGGATAAGCTATCTAAAAAAACGCATTGCCATCTTTGGCGGCTCCACAACAACAGATTTTAAGAATATGCTGGAGATTTTTTTGTTAGCGGCTGGCATTCAAGCAGAATTTCGAGAATCGGAGTACAATCAGTATTATGAGGATAGCGTATTTCCAAGTCAGGAATGGATGGAATTTCAGCCGGATATAGTAATGGTTTTTACTAGTTTTGTGAACTTGACTCACTTGCCAGTAATGACGGATAGTCAGCAAGAAGTGGAAAAAAAGGCAAAATTGGAATATGAGAAATATGAGTCCGTTTGGAAGGGAATAGAACGTAATTATAAAGCGGTGGTTATTCAGAATAATTTTGAGATGCCATATATGTGTCCATTGGGAAGCTTCGATGCCGCTTTGTATCAGAGCCATGGGAGATTCGTGAATATACTAAATCATCTATTTGCTAAATATGCTCAAACTCAGCCCAATTTTTATTTGTTCGATATACATCGTCTTGCTGCTTCCGTAGGACTTGCGAATTGGCACAATCGTTTTCAGTACTATGCGTATAAATTGGCTATGAATTACGATGTGATTCCTATAGTAGCGCTGCATGCTGCTCATTTGATGCGAGCGATACTAGGCTATTCCAAGAAATGCTTGGTGCTGGATTTGGATAATACGTTATGGGGGGGGGAGATTGGAGATGTTGGTGTAGATGGGATAGAGCTTGGACATGAGACTCCGGGGGGAGAAGCCTATGTGGAATTCCAGTCCTATGTATTGTCCTTGCAGCGCCGTGGCATCCTGTTGGCAGTCTGCTCAAAGAATGAGGAAGATATTGCGAAAGAGGGATTTCATCATCCCGACAGCGTATTGAAAGTAGAAGATTTTGCTGATTTCAAAGCAAATTGGGATACGAAGGACAGGAACATTCGTCGCATTGCCGCAAATTTGAATATTGGATTGGATAGCATGGTTTTTCTTGATGATAACCCTGTGGAGCGTCAATTGGTTCGTGAGAATTTGCCAGAGGTGTCTGTTCCCGAAGTGGATCCTACCAATGTATTTTCATATATACAGGTATTGGAAGAAAATGGTTATTTTGAAATATGTTCCTTGTCAGAAGATGATTTTTTGAGGAATGAGACATATCGGCAAAATACGCAACGTATGGAATTGAAGAATCAGTCGGATTCTTATGATGAATTTTTAAAATCCTTGGATATGGAGGCAGAGATATGCTCTTTTCGTCCAGTTTATTTTGAACGGATTTCTCAGCTCACAAACAAGTCAAATCAATTTAATTTGACTACGCGTCGGTATACGGTAGCAGATAT
>DOYB01000222.1 GCA_003518745.1 Selenomonas sp.
TCGCATAAATTCCCATTTACCTGTAATTGCCAAATTACGCTACTGAATTTATGAAACGGACGTTCACGAAGACCTAAAACTCCTTGCAATTAAAAATGTTTGCCACTACAATAGAGATGAGAATATTACAGAAAAGAGGTATTTCGTGGACTCTACAACGACAAACGCACTGGCCTATCGTCTTGGAGGACTGCTTTATATGCCCGCATTCCAGGAAAACGTGGTGGAAAAAATAAAGTCCGGAAGTATACCGGGGCTGAGATCCATAGCATTCTGCCTGGAGGATGCCATACGAGATCAATCACTTCATCAGGCTGAGGAAACTCTCAAAAAAACACTTATGGAGCTTGACCAGGCAGAAATCCCCAAAAACCTGATGCCCCTCATTTTCATACGGGTACGCTCTCCCGAACATCTAGCCCACGTGCATGAGACATTTTCACATGTCAGGCACATGCTCACTGGGTACATCCTGCCAAAATTCGATCTCTCAAATGCTGTGAGGTATCTTGATACAACACGCAGACTGCAAAGGGGAAGCCTTAGGCACATCTACATAATGCCCATCCTGGAAAGCTCATCTATCGTAGATGTTTCCACACGAATCCCTACACTGATAAAGCTGCGGGACATGCTTAAAGAGATGCGCACCCATATTCTGAACATTAGAGTCGGATGCAACGACTTCAGTCAAGTCTATGGTCTTCGCTGTCCCGTAGACTGCACCGTTTACGACATAGGCATCCTTAAAGAGGCTTTAATCGACATCCTCAGCATATTTGCCCAGGATTATGTTGTCTCTGGCCCCGTCTGGAACTACTTCGGCAAAAATACTGATACTGCCTGGTCCAGAGGATTAGTCCGTGAAATGGAGCAGGATCTCCTGCACGGTTTCATAGGAAAAAGCGCGATTCATCCCAGTCAGGTTCCAATTATAGCCCGTTCCCTTTCCGTTCCCAGAGAGGATTATGAGGATGCTTGTTCGCTCCTTGATTGGAAGGATGATCGCCTTGGCGTGGCCAAGAGTGTTGAAGGAAATCGCATGAATGAATTGAAGTGTCATTCAAAATGGGCGGAGAAGACCAAGCTCTTGGGAGACATATACGGTCTCAGGGAGGCCAGATTGCCATGAGCAAAATCTATACCGAATCCAATCTGCTCCGTATCGCGAAACGGCAAAACAACAAGAAGCGCTCCTATCTGCTGGTAAATCCACTGCAGGCAAAGCACATGCCTGTCAGTCCCAAGGAAGCCCTCGCTATGATGTCTGCCCTTGGCAGTAAGCTGTCGCGCAAATACCCAGACACGAAGCTTCTTATAGCCTTCGCGGAAACGGCCACCGCCATAGGAGCCACAGTGGCAAAATGCTTGGGCAATGACTGCGTATATCTCACAACCACCCGTGAAAACTATCCTAATATGAACTGGATAGATTTTTTAGAGGAACATAGTCACGCGACAGAACAGCGCCTTTGCTCAAATCATCTGGCAGAATGGATCAGCAACACGGAATCCGTGATTCTCCTTGACGATGAGCTTTCAACCGGCAAAACCCTTAGAAACATGATTGCCCAGCTTCGCAATGACTTTCCCGAGCTAGCAGAAAAGCAGATTGTCGCAGCCTCCATTCTCAATCGACTGACGGAGGAAAACGAGCAGCTTATGGCATCTGAAGGTGTCTTGACAGAATACCTTCTGAAGCTTTCTCCCACTGACTTCAGCAATATATTGCCTGAGGAAACATTTGAAGCGGAAAAGGTGCCATATGACGAAAAAATTTCCCTACCACGCTCACTACTGCTTTCGAGTAGCCTTCCTAATCCACGTTTTGGCATAAAAATCCAGAGCTACGACGAACAATGCGGCATGTTGAACCGATTCATCTTGAACGAGCTGGAAGCCGAGATTGCCGCATCAAAAAGGATTCTGGTACTTGGAACTGAGGAATGTATGTTCCCCACCCTGAGGCTCGGCGCGGAAATCGAAAACAGCTATCCCGACATCCGAGTTTTATGCCATGCGACCACCAGAAGCCCCATTGGAATCTCACATAAGTCCGGATATCCCATTACAAGCGGCAACAGACTGACAAGTTTATATGATGAGAATCGCACCACCTATATTTACAATCTGGCACAGTACGACATGGTGCTGGTGCTCACGGACGCGGCCCCCCCTTGCAGGATATCAATGTATCAGCTCCAATCGGCCCTAATGCTGCATGATTGCAAAAACGTACGGTTTATATTTTACGAAACCTGAAAAGGCAGAAGCCATCACCGCTTCTGCCTATCTTTATTTTTCCAGAGCAGCCATTGCCGCCACGGCCTGTCCAAGGGCGATTCCGCCATCATTCGGAGGTATCATGCTGTGCCTCAGCACATTAAAATCATGCTGCTTCAGCAATTCCGTCACCAATCTCAGCAAAAGCGTATTCTGGAAAACACCGCCACTCAATGCGACAGTGGAAACGCCCGTCAGCTTCTCACTTCTAATGCAGCCCATAAGAATCTGCCCTGCAAGCCGCAAATGAAATTCAAATGCCAGTTCCTCCCTTACTCCTCCCTGAAGACGCTTATCCACCAAATCCGAGAACAATCGATTCGTGGGGAGCAGAAATCTGTCGTCCATTTCATCTAAAAGCAATTCGTCATTATAATCCCTTATGGAGTATTTGCCCGCGTTCTTTTCCCATTTTTCAGCGGCAAACTGCAAATACATTGCTCCCTCTCCCTCAAAGCTGGCCTGCCTGCGTATGCCAAGAAGAGCGCTCACACCGTCAAACAGACGGCCGGCACTGGTGGAGATAATGCTGTTTATTCCTTGCTCTGCCATAAGGAGATGTATTCTTGACTCCTGCTCATTTGCAAGCTCCAGCTCTTTCGCGATTTCAACTGTCTGTTCCCTTGTTTTGGGATTGCCGTAAAGCATGGACAGCGCGATTCTCCAGCCTTCCCTGGGCGCCTTGTCACCACCGGTCTGAAGGAATGGCTTTATTGAGCCAAGCCGTTTGAAGCCCTTGTAATCTGCCAGAAGAAACTCTCCGCCCCATATAGTTTCATCAGTACCATAGCCCGTACCATCAAAAGAAACCCCTATAACCGGTTCCTCCCTGCCATTTTCCGCCATACAGGAAAGAACGTGGGCATAATGATGCTGCACCTCAACAACAGGAAGCGAAAATGTCTCTGTCAGCTCCCTCGTGTGGTACTGTGGATGAAGGTCACAGGCCACAATCTCGGGATGTATTTCCAGCAATGTGCCCATACGCTCAATAGACTCCTTCAGAGCTTCAACCGTACGAAGATCCGTCAAATCCCCAAGATATGGAGAGAGGTAGAAAAGCCTGTCATGCGCAAGGCAAAAGCTGTTCTTCAGCTCACCGCCCATGGCAAGTACCCTTCCCTGAAAGGCATGGCTTGAAAACACAGGCAGCGGCGCATATCCACGGCTTCGACGTATCATGTAGGGTTTGCCATCAAAAAAATCCATAACAGAATCATCGGCCCGAAGCCGAATTTTCCGGTTATGTGAAAGTATGGCATCCGACAATGGCGCCAATGCCCCAAGGGCATCCTCATCACTTCGGCATATCGGTGCCCCTGAAGGATTGCCACTGGTCATAACAAGCGCATCCGGTACGATAATTCCATCGGGATAATCGAACAGCAGCATTTGAACAGGAGCATAAGGAAGCATAACCCCCACCTTGGGATTGCCGGGGGCCACATCTCCTACGATGCACCCATGTTCTTTCTTTTTCAAGAGCAGAATTGGCTTCTGGTGCCCCTCCAATATATCTCTCTGTTCAGGCAATATTTCGCACTCGCGTTCCACTACCGACATATCCCTGATCATAACCGCAAAAGGTTTCACGGGGCGATGCTTCAGCCTGCGCAAACGACGTACACTGTCTTCATTTGTCGCGTCACAGGCAAGATGAAAGCCGCCTATTCCCTTTATAGCGACAATGCCTCCCTCACTCAAAAGCCGCCTTGCCTCTCTGATGGCAGCCTCTCTCCGCTCACTCCCATTCAGGATATATACCTCCGGCCCACATTCGTTACAGCAGACAGGCTGGGCATCAAAACGGCGGGTCTCGGAATGGGTATATTCCCACTCACATGCATCGCACATGGGAAAATCCGTCATGCTGGTACGCTCTCTGTCATAGGGCATACTATCGAGAATAGTAAGCCTTGGACCGCAGGCAGTACAGTTTATGAAGGGATGTAAATATCTCCTGTCATTTGGGTCGAAGAGCTCTTTTCTGCACTGATCACAGGTGGCAATATCCGGAGACACGAAAATCTCCCCATGCTCCCGGGCGCTTTCGATAATATCAAAACTCGAAAATGAGCAATCCTCCTTGAGGTATTCAGTATCGAGCTTAAGAACCACAGCCCTCACAGGGGGATGATGCGCAATCTCATTCCTGAATTCACCAAGAGCTGCCTCGTCCCCTTTAGCAAAAATCTCCACGTATGGCCCCTTATTGGAAACACTGCCCAATATTCCAAAACGATCAGCCAGCCTGCTCACAAAGGGACGAAAGCCCACCCCCTGAACAATGCCATACACTTTGAGATTCCAAAGTGCCATAAAAGAACCCCTCTCCAAATAGCTTTCAATATGAAATCAAAGTCTACGCCATTAGTCTCTGCAACAGTCTTTCACATCCCTTGGATACATCTTCATAGGTGGTATCGAAATCACCCGTATACCATGGGTCCGCAACATCCCGATGTTCCCCCACGAAATCTAGAAGCAAGTGGATCTTCCCCGCGGAATCTCCTCCCATTATCCTGGCAAGATCCCTCATATTTTCCATATCCATACCTATTATATAGTCGTAGGCATCATAATCTTCCTTAGTGATTTGTCTGGCCTTTCGCTTGGAAAATGGAATCCCCTTCTCCCGCAGTACTGCCTTCGTACCAAAATAAGTATCATTCCCCAGTTCATCACGACGGCAGGCCTTGGAATCAACAAAAATCTGATCCTCCAATCCAGCTTTCCGAACCATATCCTTCATCACAAACTCGGCCATCGGTGACCTGCAAATATTGCC
>DOYB01000244.1:0-14041 GCA_003518745.1 Selenomonas sp.
ACATATCGAACCGCATACGCCCATGCCCTATGCGGTTCGATATGTAATCACATGCCACGAATCTTATCGTTATTTCAATATAATCCTCTATCCTATTTCTGGTTCGACGTTAAGTTGTTGATTCCTTCTTCATCAAAATTTTTTACTTTTCATCGCTACGTCTGTTGTCACACCTCTATCTTCATCTGCACCTTTGACCCCTTCCCAGGTAATAACCGCAAGATGTATACCTTCACCAATCTTTGTCACGAACAGGACGGCTTGGAGCTTGGTGACGAGACAGTCAAGATTTTCCTGAACACCAAAGGTACTACTGGCGATGTTGATGATGACATAGACAAATTCCTGGCCTATGTTGACGGCAAGGCTGCCGAGGGCGAGTTCACACAGGACATTGCCGCTGAGGTTGAGAGACTGAAACAACACAACGAAACGAAGGTGGAGTATATGACGCTGATGATGGAACTCAAGGAACAGAGACGAGAAGGTTATGATGAGGGTAGGACGGATGGCCGCAATGAAGGACGAGTCGAAACTATCCTTAGGAATGTCCGTTCGCTCATTGATGAGACAGGCTGGAGTGCTGACAAGGCTTTGGATGTACTTCATGTCTCGCCAGAGGATCGGACGGTCGTGATGTCGCAACTCTAACACTTATTTTGAACCAAACGTAGGCACCGTGGAAGGGCTACAAATCCCCTACTCCATGGTGCCTATTTTTCTCGTTCTTCACCACTCCCAACAATCTATGCCCTTTGGGTATATTGGTAGGTGGAAAATGAAGCAGGTATGCGGCACTAATATGAAAAAATGGGTATCGTAGGATATTTCGCCTACGATACCCATTTTTCGTTTTTACCAGTTTACGTCACAATACTTCAATTCTTTGAATTCTTTATATTCTCCATAACCTCATCATAGCTCATGGAACGAGTATGCTGGGTATGGCTCCATTCATGCTCATTTCTATGTATGAATCCCAAAAATATAATGGGGATCCATGAGTAGATGAACACCGGATAGAGCAGCATGTAGAACCAGGCCTTCAGCTTTGCCCTAATCTTCAGCAGAATTATCATCGGGAGTATATACTGTCCCAACATTATAGCTGTCATAAGCTGAGAAGGCAGGAAGTTGTAAATATTGGTGTAAAAGGGCGGAAAGGCAAGCTGAACATAGCTGATGATAATGAAGAAGGTGGACACCATCAGGAAGTGCGGCTGCAGAAGGTATATACAGCCGTCCCATATACGTATATCCCTGCGGCGGAATCCCTCCACCAGCATCTTCGGGATAAAGCGATGTGCCACGTCGAACTGGCCCTGCGCCCAGCGTTTGCGCTGGTTCCAGGACTGTTTGAAGGTCAGAGGCTTTTCATCGTAAACAATAGCATCATGGGCCCATGCGGTGCGAATTCCCTCTGCCAGCGATTTCATGGTAAACTCCATGTCCTCAGTCAGGCATGTGGCGCGCCAGCCATACTTCTCAAGCACATCAGTGGTGATGCACATGCCCGTTCCGCCCAGAACCGCGGAAAGACCTATATTGGTCTTGGCAAGATGGGAAATGTGGTCTATAACCCAGAACGCGATGGCAAAGGTACCGGCCACCCAGGTATCGTATGGATTCTTTGCGTCCAGATAACCCTGAATGATGCGGTCCCCCTTGCACAGCCTGTTATTCATCTCCATCAGGAACTGGGGATGGACAAGATTATCCGCGTCAAAGATAGCCACGGCATCGTACTTCTTTTCCATCTTGAACAGCCGTTCAAACATCCACTCCAAGGCAAAGCCCTTGCTTTTCTTTGTCTCATGGGTGCGCTCGCAGACTATAGCCCCTGCCTCACTGGCAATCTCCGCGGTATTGTCTGAACAGTTGTCTGCTATGACATATATATCGTAGAGCTCCTGAGGATAATTCAGCTCCTTCAAATTCTTCACCAAATGGCCTATGACCGCGCTCTCATTATGGGCGGCCACAATCACAGCGAAGGTCTTACGGGGCGTCAGAATCTTTTTTTCCCTCTTTCTCCACATGCCGCAAAAGCCGATTATGAAGAAGTATATCGTCATCAGGAAAATGCCAATCTGCAGCGGCACCATGATGATATCAAAAGGATACATAATGAATCTTACTCTCCTTCGAGATTACTCATTTCTGGCTCATAAGGGCAAACAGGGAATTCACGATACCAAACATGGCATAGGTGGAAAAGACCGCCACCAGAAATGCCTGCCACAAGGCATCAAAGCCCAGGAACAGAATCCCCAGAAACATCAATGCAGCCAATACCTTAGGAACAACAAAGAGCTTTTCTCCGGCTTCCTTGAAATTGGGATAATGGACATGACTCACCATCAGATATGCCACTACAGCCATGGCAACGGGATACACGTACCCGTACTCAGCAGGATTTACTCCCAACGCGCTAAAGAGAAGGGTGGTTGTAGCCACTATGCAGCCTCCTGCCGGTATCGCCAGTCCCATGAAATAGCCATGCACCACATCCGCATTCACATTGAATCTGGCAAGGCGCCACATGCCGCAAAGCGCAAAGAAAATCACCACGGCCCAGCCCATCCAGCCGTATGAATGGAGACAAAACACATAGGCAAGAAAAGCGGGAGCAACACCAAACGAGCCTAAATCACAAAGGGAATCCATTTCCTTGCCCAGTTCACTGCTTACGCCAAAATACCGCGCCGTTCGTCCATCCAGTCCATCAGCCACCAACGCAATCAAAATGAACACAGAGCCCCAAAAGAGGTCTCCTTGAAAAGTGGACAATATTGAACACATGCCAAACAGCAGATTGGAGGAGGTGCAGGCATTCGGAATCAATCTCTTATACATTTCTTACGGAATCCTCCCAATGATGGTTTCGCCACCGACCACCTTCTGCCCCTTTTTCACCAGAATTTCCACATTCTTTGGCAGTACCAATTCCGTGCAGGAGCCAAAACGTATGAGGCCGTAGAGCTCACCTTTTTCCAGATTATCGTCCAATGTAACCCAAGACACTATGCGTCTCGCGAGGATTCCGGCAACCTGGGTAACCGTCACCCTGAGCCTGTCATTCTCTATACCAATCAAATGGCGCTCGTTCTCAAAGCCCACAGAGTCCTTGTACGCAGGCCTGAAACGTCCGCATACATACTTCTGCACCTTGATTTCCCCGGCTATTGGACTGCGGTTTACATGCACGTCAAATACAGATAAAAAAATAATTACCTTGTTGCAGGGTTCCTTGACAAAATCATCCGTTTCCATCGGAACAATGTCCTGCACAGTCCCGTCCGCCGGAGACACGATCAAAGAATCATCCGCGGGAATATTTCGTTCAGGGTTCCTGAAGAAATACGCAAAATAAGCGGCCAACACCACAAATGGAATCGCCGCGTAGACACTCACCGCCAAACCCAACAGCAGAGCTGTTGCCAGAGCAACCCCTATGAAAGAGTAGCCCTCGCCCACAATCCTCATAAAGCCCCGCCTCCCTTCTTATCTGAAATCTCCTACTCATTATAACGAATTGTTCATATTTTGCCAAGCAAAAAGGAAAAATAATAATCAAAGTTTCAATTATAAGTTGACAAGCCTGCCGTGTCGTGATAATATATCTCTGTTGGTAAAATTCCTCGATAGCTCAGTCGGTAGAGCACCTGACTGTTAATCAGGGAGTCGCAGGTTCGAGTCCTGCTCGGGGAGCCATTTTGAATTTTAAGGATGCGGTATTCCGCATCCTTTTTTTAGTGATGTATAGTGAGGGGTTTTGATGGAACTTGACAACAGACTGCGAGCCGTAGCCGACTTCGTAAAATCAGGTCATTCTGCGGCAGACATTGGAACGGATCACGGCTATCTGGCCATTACCTTGGTAGAAGAGGGAAAGTGCTCCCATGTGATTGCTGTCGATAAGAACGAAGGGCCCTTCATGGCCGCTTGCAGGACCGTAAAAAACGCGGGAATGGAGAAATCCGTGGAGGTTCGTATAGGAGACGGGCTTCAGCCCCTAATGCCCGGAGAGGCCTCTGTCATATGCATAGCGGGAATGGGCGGTCATCTCATGAAGGACATTCTCCGACAATCACCCGAAGTCACGGAGCAGGCAGAGCAGCTTGTGCTCCAGCCCATGAACGGTGCCGGAGAACTTCGCCGCTGGCTTTACGAAGGGGGCTGGCACATTTCCGAGGAAGCCCTGGCCGAAGCTGACGGAAAGCTTTATGAAATCATTTCATCAGAAAAGGGTTTTAAGGAAATGCCAAGCGATATACTTCTGGAGGTTGGGCCCTGTCTTATGAGGAATAAGCCTCCCTTATTCCGCCGCCATATAGAGGAGCGCCTGGCCAAGCTCAAAAAAGCAATCGAGGGCATGAGCCTCAGTTCTCTGGCTCAAGCGGACCCAAAATATATGATATATAAGCAAAAAGCATCTGAATTGGAGGAGTTGCTATGACAAAGTGTCAAACCATAATGGATGCCATGAACCGCATTGCCCCAAAACGCCTTGCGGAGGAGTGGGATAATCCGGGCCTGCTTGTGGGAAGCCCGCAGCAGGAGATCAATCGTATCCTGCTCTGCCTTGACGTAAGCGATGAGGTAATAGAGCTCGCCGTACAGTCAGAGGTACAGCTTATAATCTCCCATCATCCGATGATTTTCGGGGCCATGAAACAGCTTCGTACAGATCTCCCCCTTGGCAAGCGACTGCAGAAGCTGCTCAAAAATGATATTGCCGTGTTTGCTGCCCACACTAATCTGGACATTGCTGAGGGAGGGGTCAATGACGTACTGGCAAAGGCCATTGGACTGGTTGACATAGCCCCCTTTGATCGCAGCCGCAAGCCCTCGGAAGAACCAGATCCAACCTTAGGGCGAATTGGATTTCTGCCCGCCCCTCTTTCTCCCGTCGCGTTCGCGAAGCAGATAAAAGAGGCTTTGCCCACCGCATATGTACGGCTGGTTGAGGCAGGGGAGCATGAGATAAAAAAAGTCGCTCTTTGCAGCGGCTCCGGCGCGGAGTTCATCGCAAAGGCGGCTTTTCTTCAAGCTGATGCTTATGTAACAAGCGACGTTAAGTACCACGACGCCCAGCGCGCGGTGGAAGAGGGCATACACGTTATAGACGCGGGACACTTCGGAACGGAATTCCCAATTGTCCATGCCCTCAAGCTCAACCTCGAAAAGGAACTTTCACGTCTTGGAATCCAGGTGGAAATTCTGGAGGACACTTCGTCAAAGGACTTTTTCTCGGTAATATGAACCTATACTATTTCTTCTGAATGTTGCGGAGATACCTATGGGCCTGGGGAAGCTTCGCGAGAATATCAGAAGCAATAAGGCCCTCCCCCTGCTCCTCCGCGGCAAGGTTCCCCGCCTTTCCGTGGAGATATACGCCTGCCAGCGGCGCCAAGCCGCTGTCGGTCTGCTTCATCAGGCCAAGAATCGTACCTGCAAGGACATCCCCTGAGCCGGCAGTTGCCATACCGGGATTCCCCAAGGTGGAGAAGAAGGCTTCTCCATCGGGATAGACCACAAGGGTACATTCACTCTTTACAACGAAAATTGCCTGATAATCCTTTGCCGCCTTACGTGTCAAATCAAGGAGCGAGCCTCGAAGCTGCGGCACTGTAATGTTCAGAAGCGCTGCCATCTCCCCCAGATGCGGGGTGAGGATCGGTATCTGCTTGCAGTTCTTCAACTGGTCGATATGGCCCCGATATGCATACACGGCATCGGCATCCATGACAATGGGCTTACTGGTAAATTCTGACAGACTGCGAACGAGTTCCAGTGTGGAATCATTCCGTCTCATACCCGGGCCAAGCAGGACCGCATCATACTGATCGATCATGGACAGAAGAACACCAAGAGATTTATCTCCCCCAAGAATTCCCCCCTCAGCCTCTGGAATCGGACAGGTTATCACCTCTGTCAGCTTGATTTCCATAAGCTCATGAAGGCTTTCCGGAAGAGCAAGGGTAACCGTACCCGCACCGGCCCTCAGCACAGCCTGGGAGGCCAGAGCTGCGGCCCCCACCATTCCACGGGAGCCGGCAACCACCAGAAATCTTCCGCAGGTACCCTTGTGTGCATCAATTGGACGCACTGGGAGCAGGGTTGCCGCCATCTCATCATTGAGTATAGACTGGTTAATATCCTTTTGCAGAAGCGAGGCGGGAAGTCCGATATCATCTACGATGATCGTACCGGACAGTGCCCCTCCGGGGCACAGAAAATGTCCCGGTTTGGGGAGACCTAAGGCTACAGAGCATGACGCGCGGATCGCATCTTCGTCTACCTGTCCCGTATCAGCCTCCACTCCCGTCGGAACATCAATTGAAACAACGGGCTTGTTGGCCGCGTTTACCAGCTTCACAAGGCGCCGTATGTCCGGACGCAGATTACCTTTGAATCCCGTACCCAGAACCCCGTCCACCAGCACGTCCGCGAATCGAAGAACTACCTGCAGCCTGTCCCATGAGCGTTCACCCTCTAAAGAATGAAGCTCCAGCTCCATATTCTGTACGATTGACCTGTTAGCTGCGGTAGATTTTGACAAATGTGAGGCATTCCCTATGAAGAACACCTTGACCTTTGCACCCGCGTTCGCGATATGTCTGGCGGCCGCAAAGGCATCTCCCCCATTGTTTCCGTTGCCGGCCAGAACGCATACATTTTTATCGATCAAACTGCCCAGAAGTTCTTGGGCCGCTTCCATGACGCGGTGCCCCGCGTTCTCCATAAGCACCAGTTCCGGTATGCCGAATTCATTTATTGCCTTGCGGTCGATTTCCCGCATTTCATTCACTAAGGATACCTTCATTCCTGCCCCTCCAATACACATTGCGCTGTCGCATATTCCCTGGCGTGGCTCAGGGACAGATGAACCCTTGCCACCGCCTTTTCTGACGCCAGCTTACTATAATGACCTGACAAATTCACCAGTGGACAGCCCAATTCGTCAGGAAGAATTTCAATATCAAGCAGCGTCCCTTCCCGCAGTCCCGTGCCAAAGGCCTTAAGTACCGCTTCCTTTCCCGCGAAACGAGCCGCATAGGACGCGGCGGCCTGCATTCCGCGGCTATCACAATAGTCGCGCTCTCCCTTTGTATAGACTCGTTCCAGAAACCGAGGCTGCTTTATGGCCTTTTTCACCCTGTCTATTTCTATTATGTCAGTACCTATTCCAATAATCATATTCCACCCCAAAAAAGCCGGTTTTAGCCGGCTTTTGTTTTGAACTATTCTTCTCACGCAAATGTTTTTCTAAACTTACTTTGCCACCAAATCTGCCTCAGAAGCCGCACTGACTCCCTCATTGGGATTGAAACGCAAGCTGCGGGCAATGAGAATCTCAACCCTGCGGTTCTGCTGCCTGCCCTCTTCAGTGTCATTAGTTGCTATTGGGCGATACTCGCTATAGCCTATAGCGCTGAACCTAGCGGGATTCAGCGTGTTATTCAGTGAAAGCAGGAACTTCATAAAGGTCAGAGCCCTTGAAGAGCTCAGTTCCCAGTTAGAGGGATACTGGGCCGTGTTTATCGGCACGTTGTCGGTATGCCCCGATATCAGTACGCGCTCCGGAATACTTGCCAAAAGGCCGGCCACCAACGGTCCGATTCGCTGGGATTCAGCCACAAGCTCCGCCGAGCCTGATGGAAACAGCGCTTTTTCCTTTATGCGGATCATCAAGCCTTCTTCCTCCAATTGGGTACTCAGCTCATTTTGGAGATTGTTCTGCTTGATATACTCATCCATTTCGCGCTTTATGTTTTCAAGTGTCTCATTTTCTTTTATATAGGCCGCGTTTCCCTGATCCTCAGCCGTCATTATCTCACGCTGCGGACTCACGTTTGGGCCGGCGCCCGAAAAGAATGAAGGCCCGCCCATATTGAACGCGGCTGTAAAAGCCTGCGCCATCTGCTGCATTTTCGTCTGATCAGTCTGGGACATAGCGAAAAGTGCAATAAAGAGAGCCAGGAGCAAAGTCATCAAATCAGAATAGGGCAGCAGCCAGGGCTCGCCCATTTCTTCTTCATGCGGCTCGGAATGCTTCTTCTTAGCCATAAAATCACTCCTTCTTTATCGCGTCACGTTCCGACTGCGGTATAAATACCATCAGCTTTGCCTCTATGGCCGTCGGTGAGTCACCGGCCTGGAGGGACAAAATCCCCTCAATAATCATTCTTTTCTGGCTGACCTCAGCCTTTGACAAACCCTTCAGCTTGTTAGCCATGGGCAGATAAACAACGTACGCGGTGAATATACCGAGAATCGTAGCAACGAAAGCCGCCGCGATAGCGTGACCCAGCTTATTGATATCGTTCAAGTTACCAAGAGCCGCTATCAGACCGATAACGGCGCCCAGCACGCCCAGTGTAGGCGCGTAAAGACCTGCCTGCTCCAGCATGGAACGACCTGTGGCGTGACGCTCCTGCATAATCGCGAGCTCAGCGTCCAGCACGTCGCTTACGAACTCCGGATCCATACCATCGATAACCATTCCAAGACCTGTACGGAAAAAAGGATCCTCTATTTCGCTCACCTTGCTTTCCAAGGCAAGAATACCCTCACGACGCGCGATCTGTGACAACTCAATAAACAACCGCAATAATTCCGATTTTTCCTGCAGCGCCGGCTTGAAAAATGCCATCTTTACCAGCTTGGGCAAGGATTTGAGCTGTTTCATATTGAAAGCAGTGAACAAACAGGAGAAGGTACCGCAGATAATGATCAAGAATGCCGCCGGGTTATTCAACGAACTAATCGGCGCGCCCTTGATGATCATTCCAACGAAAACGGAAATAAGGCCACCAACCGCGCCGATGACTGTTGATATTTCCAAAATGATAACCCCCTTAATCTTTCCCTTCAATCGAAGGACCAAGAATGCATTTGCACTCCTGTCTATTATTCCATATGATACTCAAAAAATCCTACCGGCAGAAGGTAAAATTTTTATATAAACTGCATATAATCAAGACGCCGCCCCTCCGGCAAGCTTCACCTTGACTGTAGTTGCCATGCCGGGCTTGAAGTCAACAACCGGATTGGCCGGAAGCGATATCTTAACGATAATTTTCTTGCTTTCCGTATTCCCGGATTCCTCCTGAGAACCTGCTTCCGTATTAGCCATATCCCCGGACTCAGCAGGTGTATCAAACTCTATGATGGTTCCTTCCATCTCACTATTACCCAATTCATAGGAAACTAACTGGCCCAACTGCAACAGGGCTTTCTGCTCCGGCGTGATACTGGCTTCAAGCCAGATACGGCTGCTGTCGCCTATACTCAGTATGGTCTGACCGGCCCTCACATCGCTTCCCTCGGAAAGCTCCGAATAGTAAACTGTCCCTGCCACAGGCGCTGTGATTTCCGTTGCCTGGGAGGCTTTTTTCGCGTTTTCCAGCGCTGCCTCAGCCTGACGAAGCGCGATCTCCGCGCTCTCAATTACCTCGGGCGCGCTGGGCTGGACGGTTGTCTTGTATGTAACGGACGGGACGCTGGTAGCCGAAAGGGCGGCAGCATACTCAGCCGCAGCCTCATCACGCTTATTTGCGCTGATGGCTCCCATTTCGAACAGCTCATTCATGCGGTTCATACGTTCCTCAGCGCCGGCAATATCCACACCTGAGGCTCCTCCGCTATTTTCGTACACAGGAACAGTAACAACCTGACCCTTTATTACCTGAGCCAGATTCTGTTTCGACAGCTCCACTGTTTGCTCAAGCTGCGCGATCTGTTCCTCGGTTACACTGACCTCAACATGAGCAAGTGGCTGCCCTGCCTCCACATGATCCCCGTCACTGACCAAAATTTCCTTTATCTTACCACCGGCAAATACCTTTACTCCTACCATTGTACTGGTGACCTTGGCATCGTAAATGCGCAATGTATGATAGCGATTTTGATAGTACCAGACGCCGCCTGCTCCAAGAAAAGCAACCAAGAGCAGTCCCACCAGTCCATATTTAAAAAAATATTTTACCCGTTCAGTTATATCAACTTCCAAATAGAATCCCCTCTTCTCACAAAGAGAATCATACGGAGAAGCCCTCAAAGGGCTTCTCCTCAATAAATTTATCCAAGCTGTGCTTTGATGATTTCCAAAACCTTCTCAAAGTACTTTGGAACACCATCAATATTCTTGCCGCCTGCCTGCGCCATTTCCGGACGGCCTCCGCCGCCACCGCCTACAAGGCCGGCCGCTTCTTTGATAATCTTGCCCGCGTGTATTCCTCTGGAAACTGCCGCGGCATCAGCCTTGACCACCAGAAGGACTTTGCCGTCCTCACTCAGCGCGGCCAGAGCCACGACACCGGTCTCCAGCTTATCGCACACCTTATCCGAAAGGCTTCTGAGTTCTTCCATATCCTTGGCCTTGGCCCGACCATGCACAAAGTTGACCCCGTCAATATTAGTCGCCATCATGACCAGCTTCTGTGCATCGGCTCTGGCCTCTATTTCATGGATACGGTCCAGCTCTGCCTGCATTTCCTTCTGCTGCTCGAGCAGCTTCTCCAGATGCGCGGGAACCTCCTCCGGACGTGTCTTCAAAATAGCCGCCGCATCCTCCAGAAGGTGTCTTTTCTCATTTGCGTATTCCATCGCGGCGCGTCCCGTTATGGCCTCAATACGCCTTACTCCGGCAGCCACACCCGTTTCGCTGACGATTTTGAACATGCCGATCTGCCCTATGTTCTTTACATGGGAGCCGCCGCAGAGCTCCATACTGAAGCCCGGAACCTGAACAACACGAACAACATCACCGTACTTCTCGCCGAAAAGCGCCATAGCCCCCAGCTTCTTAGCCTCCTCCAGAGCCATGTGAGAAATCTCAACATCTATGCCCTGAAGAATTTCTTCGTTGACCAATTCCTCAACATCAGCAAGCTGCTGCTCGCTCACCGGCTCGAAGTTGGAGAAATCGAAACGGAGACGCTCCGGAGTTACCAGTGAACCTGCCTGATTGACCTGATCTCCGACTACCTTCTTCAAAGCAGCCTGCAGAAGATGTGTCGCGGTATGATTGCGGGCTGAGGAAAGTTTTTTCTTCATGTCAACCTTTATGCTGACAATATCCCCAACCTTAAGCATACCCTCTTCAACATAGGAAATATGGTAAATGGTTCCATCGGGAAGCTTTCTGGCATTGGTTACCCGAATCCTTCCCATTTCACTGGAAAGCTGACCCTCATCTCCAACCTGGCCGCCACCTTCCGCATAGAAGGGGGTCCTATCCAGAATAATACCGGCTTCCTCTCCATCCTGAAGCTCATCAACAAGACTGCCATCCTTCCAGATAGCAACTACCTTTGCTTCCTTTGCTTCAGGGTCGGACAACAGCTGGCTGGTGTCGATACCACTGAGGTCAGGCACCGCGACCCGCTGGTTCTCGGCACGGGCAGAACGGGCGCGCTCCCGCTGCTCTTCCATAGAGCGGTCGAAGCCTTCCTTATCAAGGGCAAGTCCATTTTCCTTCAGTATCTCGTCCGTAAGCTCCCAGGGGAAACCATAGGTATCGTAGAGACGGAAGCCAATGGCGCCATCCAGCTCTTGCTTTCCCGCGGCCTTTACCTCCGCTATATGTCCTTCGAGGATCTCCATGCCCTGCGCCAAGGTAGCAGCAAAGCGATCCTCCTCCAGACTGATGACCTTGCGGATATAATCCTGCTTGTTTACCAGTTCCTCAAAATCCGAGGCATCCTTATAGATTTCCACCACGGCCTGTACCGCGCCATCCAGGAATTTATCCGTTATCCCAAGCATACGGCCATGGCGTATGGCACGACGCAAAATACGGCGCAGGACATATCCCCGTCCCTCATTAGATGGCAGGATTCCGTCCATAATCATAATGGACATACTTCTGGCATGATCGGCAATAACCTTAAGTGAAATGTCCTTCTGCTCATCCTGACCATAGGGAACCCCCGAAACCTTGGAGGCATATTCAATAATCGGGAACAAGAGATCTGTCTCAAAATTGGAACGCTTGTCCTGAAGCACTGAAGCAAGACGCTCCAAGCCGCAGCCCGTATCGATGTTCTTATGAGCCAGCGGATTATACTCACCGGCCTCAGTCCTATCGAACTGTGTGAAGACAAGGTTCCAGATTTCCAGAAAACGGTCGCAGTCACAGCCAACTCCGCAGGTGGGCTGGCCGCAGCCCCTCTCCTCACCAAGGTCTATATAAATCTCGGAGTCAGGACCGCAGGGGCCGGGACCGATTTCCCAGAAATTATCCTCCAGCTTCACGATGTGGTCCTGAGGAAAACCGGGCTGGCTCTTCCAAATTTCAATGGCTTCATCATCCTTAGGATATACTGATACCCAGAGTTTATCCTTGGGAAGCTCCACTACCTCTGTCAGGAATTCCCATGCCCAAGGTATAGCCTCGCTTTTAAAATAGTCTCCAAAAGAGAAATTTCCCAGCATTTCAAAGTATGTCTGATGACGGGCCGTACGTCCCACATTCTCTATATCGCCTGTGCGCACGCAGCGCTGGCAGGTGGTTATACGGGTACGGGGCGGCTTCATCTTTCCGGTGAAGAAGGGCTTGAAGGGTGCCATGCCCGCGCCTATCATCAAAAGTGTAGGATCATCCTCGGGAATCAGAGACGCGCTGGGCAGCCGCAGATGGCCATGCTTCTCCGCAAAAAACTTCAGATATGCCTCCCGAAGTTCATTACCAGTCATATGTTTCAAGCTAATTACCTCCAAAAGCCTTTGAACTGTTACGAAATAAATTTTACGCAGTTCCTATATTTTCCAAAAATCCAGTACAGTATACCACAAATTCGATATGATTTTCCATAAATTTCTATGACCCAAATCTCAAAGCGTTAAAACACGAATTCACGGAAAACCACATTGCCAAACTTCATGCCAAGAGAGGTCAACCGAATGTGATCTTCCGTTTCTTCCAACAGCTTCCGCGCTTTCATTTTTTCTATAGCTTCATTGTATACAGAACCTATTGGACAATCAAATTTCCTTTGAAATGCCCTTTTGTCAATCCCCGCTGACATACGCAGCGCAAGAAAACAAAATTCCTCCATTTCGGTTTCCCTGTCCAACAGTTCCTCATTTTCCCTGTATGGCAGGCCCGTTTCAACTGACTTGATGTATTTCTCTACGGAGCTTACATTGTTCCATCGGCTATCGCCCATATAACTGTGGGCCGCCGCTCCCATTCCAAGATAAGGCACATCCGTCCAATACCCCATGTTATGGCGGCTCTCGTACCCTGGCAGGGCGAAATTTGAAATTTCGTAACGGACATAGCCCCTGTCAGGAAGGTATTCCGTCATATAATCATACATTGCTTCTACAATGTCATCGACAGGAAGCCTTAGTTCCCCTTTTTCCTGCTGTCTGGCAAAAAGGGTTCCGTCCTCCACCTGCAGCCCGTAAATGGAAATATGCTGCGGCGCAAGCTCCATGGCTGTCTCCACACTTGTCTTCAGATCCTCAAGGCCCTGCCCCGGCAGACCATACATCAGGTCTAGACTCAAATTCTTAAAGCCTGCGCTCTTTGCCATTTCGACCGCCCTAACTGCCTGTTCGGCAGTATGTATACGCCCTATTGCCCTGAGTATTGTGTCGTTGAAGCTCTGTACTCCCATGCTCAAACGATTCACGCCACATTCCAGCAGAGCATGAAGGTATTCCTCGTCCACCGTTCCGGGATTTGCTTCAATCGTAATCTCCGCGTCACTTTTTATGGGCACTGTCCTTCTTAACTTACCAATCAGTCTTGCCAGTACACCCAATGGCAGTGCCGTAGGTGTCCCCCCGCCTATATACACCGTATCTGCCGGTCCAAGCTGCTCCAAAAGAAGTGATTTTTCCTCGATTTCCATGGAAAGGGCTGTCCCGTATGGCTCCATCAAAGTCTCATAGCCCGCGAATGATGGAAAGTCACAGTAGTAGCACTTCTTCCTGCAAAAGGGTATATGGATATAGATTCCCAATCCCATCAGTCGATTTTCAATATCGCCATGAATGCCTCCTGTGGAACCTCTACGCTTCC
>DOYB01000244.1:14233-18428 GCA_003518745.1 Selenomonas sp.
CTCCCTATAGCTGCCTGAATTGGAATCTCGAACATCTGCTGTGGAATAATCTGCTTCAGCTTTGCCGCGAGCTGACGTCCGCGGTTCGTAGCCCGATCCTTGTGCACTATGGTGGAAAGAGCGTCCACCGGATCTCCATTCAACAGTATGTCCACCTTCACCAGCTTTGACTCCTGATACCCTGCTAGCTCATAATCCAGTGAAGCGTAGCCACGGGTTGCGGACTTCAGCCTATCAAAGTAGTCGAATATTATCTCATTTAGGGGAATGTGATAGGTAATCATGACCCTGTTGGTATCAAGATAATCCATTCCCTTGAATTCTCCACGCTTGTCCTGGGAAATCTCCATTACTGCCCCCACATAATCATTGGGGACTATGACCGTGGCCTTCACGAAGGGCTCCTCCATGAAGTCTATTTCAGTTGCGGGGGGCAACGCAGCCGGATTATCAACCGAAATCATCTCGCCATTGGTCTTATGCACATGGTAAATAACTGAGGGAGCCGTGGTAATGAGCTTGAGATTATATTCCCGTTCCAGTCTTTCCTGAATCACATCCATGTGCAAGAGTCCCAGGAAACCGCAACGATATCCAAACCCCAGTGCAACAGAGGTTTCGGGCTCAAACACCAGAGCCGCGTCAT
This sequence comes from Selenomonas sp., assembly GCA_003518745.1. Lineage (GTDB taxonomy): Bacteria > Bacillota > Negativicutes > Selenomonadales > Selenomonadaceae > UBA9786. The sequence goes on from DOYB01000244.1 coordinate 14,880, forward strand.
TGAGCTGCAGTTTCTCCAGCGCGTCCTTCAGATTGTCATAATCCGCGCTGTCCACGGGATAAAGACCGCAATAGACCATGGGGGTGACCCCGCGATAGCCGGGAAGGGGCTCCTTTGCGGGAGACTCCGCGGCCGTTATCGTATCTCCTACCCGCACGTCCCTGACATCCTTCAGACTGCCGGCTACGAAACCAACCTCACCCGCGCAAAGCTCCCCAAGCTCCACCGGATGCGGCTTGAAGCAGCCCACGTCCGTAGCCTCGAAGGTTTTGCCGGTTGCCATCATCTGGAGCTTCATACCCTTCTTGATATGGCCCTGCATGATTCGGATATGGGCTATGACCCCCTTATATGAATCAAAATAGGAATCAAAGATCAATGCCTTTAAGGGCTTGTCATCCTCCGACTCCGGAGGCGGAATATAATCGACGATCGCGTCCAATATGGCCTCAATGCCCTCCCCCGTCTTCGCGGAGGCCAGAACGGCATTTGAAGCATCCAGACCTATAACGTCCTCAATTTCCTGCTTGACCCGCTCCGGATCAGCGCTTGGAAGATCTATCTTATTTATTACAGGAATTATTTCCAAATCATGCTCCAGCGCCATGTAGACATTCGCAAGGGTTTGAGCCTCCACGCCCTGAGCTGCGTCAACCACAAGAAGAGCCCCTTCGCAGGCTGCGAGACTCCGGGAGACTTCATAGTGGAAATCCACATGACCCGGAGTATCAATCAGATTAAGCTGATACATCTCCCCATCCTTGCCCTTGTAATCCAGCCGCACTGTCTGGGCCTTGATGGTAATTCCCCGCTCCCGCTCCAGATCCATATTATCGAGAATCTGGGCTTCCATATCCCTCTGGGCAATTGTCCCCGTATGCTCGATCAACCTGTCCGCAATCGTGGATTTTCCATGATCGATATGGGCTATTATTGAGAAATTGCGTATATTCTTGTTCTGCATCCATATTTCCTTTCCAAGCTTTCAGGAAATCTATCCCTAAAATATCGCGCATACTGCCTGATATGCCAATGCTCCCATAATGGCGGTACATGGAATAGTAAGCACCCATGCAAGAACCATTTGCTGGGCTACACCCCAACGAACAGCGTTTACCCGCTTTGCCGTTCCAACCCCCATTATAGAGCCTGACACCACATGGGTAGTGGATACAGGCAGGTGAAGAAGGGTCGCGCTAAAGATAATCATAGATGAGTTCAGGTCCGCCGCAAAGCCGCTTATGGGTTCGAGCTTGAATATCTTTCCACCTATTGTCTTGATTATACGCCAGCCTCCCATGGCGGTACCCACTGCCATGGCAGTGGCGCATAGCAGCTTGACGTAGAAGGGTACCTCAAAGGCCTCCAAGAAACCTCCGGACACCAAGGCCAGGGTAATTATACCCATAGATTTCTGGGCATCGTTTGAACCATGGGAAAACGCCATGGTTGCCGCGGAAAGGAGCTGCATCTTGCGAAACTTATCATTTACCGTATGTGGACTGAACCTCCCAAACAGCATGAACAAAATGTTCATAACGATGCACCCTGTCAATATAGCCACCACCGGAGAGGCAATCAAGGCTATGACAATTTTTCCGATTCCGTGAAAGTTGAGCCCTACATCCCCCACGGACACCAGCACAGCGCCTATAAGTCCTCCCACCAAGGCATGTGAGGAACTGGAGGGTACAGCTATATACCAGGTAACGATGTTCCATATTACGGCACCTGTAAGAGCCGCAATTATGACCTTTTCATCCACAAGCTCCGCCGAGCTCACTATGTCGCCTCCTATGGTCTTCGCTACGCCCGTACTGTACATAGCGCCCGCGAAGTTGAGGAAAGCCGCCATTATTATAGCGTGGGACGGTCTTATGGCACGTGTAGAAACCGATGTGGCTATTGCGTTTGCCGTATCGTGAAATCCGTTGATGAAATCGAATAACAAGGCCAGTACAATAACCGTAAAAATCAAATATTGAAGCTCATGCATATTTCATAACCACGCCCCGTATCATATCCGACAATTTCTCACAGTGATCCAGCGTATCCTCCAGATTCTCCAGAATATCCTTCCACTTGATCAGCTCAATGGGATTCTTCTCCGTTTCAAAGAGGAATGCCACCTCTTGGCGATAAATCCTGTCCCCTTCACTCTCAAGGTTTTCAATCCTATGAGTAGCCGCGAGAATCTGCGTCTGGTTCTTACGAATGTCCACCAATAGAGAAAACGCCTTTGTCAGCTCCCTGGTGCTCTCCACCAAGAGTTTTGTCAGGCTCAAGGCTCCGCCCATGGCCTCTCCCGTGCGGTACATGACAATACGCTGAAGCGCGCCATGCAGAAAATCCACACCATCGTCCAGTTCGTTGGCAAGTGAATAAATATCCTCCCTGTCAATTGGGGTGATGAATGTCAGATTCAGTTTGTCTATTATCTTATCGTTAATAGCATCTGCCGCATGCTCCAAATCTATGATTTCCTTGATTTTCACTGAAGCCTTTGTGTGGTCGGCAATCACCTCGTCCATCATCACCGCGCCCTCATGGAAATATTTAGCGCTCTGCACAAAGAGATCAAAAAACTCTGTGTCCTTTCGAGAAAAATTAAACATCCGGTTGTTTCCCCCTTCGAAGAAAAGCTCTCACCTTGAAACTATACCATCATTTCTGCGATTCAGCAACAATCAACCCTGATTTTATGTGTCCAACCGAATACCTACTTTGTATACCCGGCGTTGCTCTGCCACATATATGCCGCGCTGCTCCTGGATTCATGGTAGGACCTGAAATCCGACAGTGCCCTTCTATACTCCGCGCCTGTCTGAACCGGTTCGATACGTATATCCGGAAAATGCCCCCTCAGAAACTCCAGTGTCATATCATCCAGAAAAATATCCTCCCCTGAACGAAGAGCTGATTCAGGAATGAGGATCCCGTCCCGCCTTCCATCCGCCCTTTCCAGGGTACGGAGAATGTCCTCTCCGGTCAGCAGCCCGGAAACATTCACAGAGGTTCCGAAATACTCATTGTCTACAGGAAGTACCCTGACCTTCAAATTGGGCTGACGGAGCATCTCCTCCCCGGCCAGCCTTTCCAAAACCGGAGCAACGGATGTACCCGAAATCACATCCAAATAGAAGGGCTCTTCATAACTCTTCCCATGGAAAATGCAGGTCTCCCAGTCGCATAAAAAGCTCCGTGTCAGGCCAATTCCATTGTCAAGCTGCGGAAAGCCATCATAGTATTCAGCCTTCGGAACCTCTCTCCCTGCCATAAAGTAGAATTCATCCCCAAGATATACAAAGGTCTTGCCAATTTCATGCCGCAGCTTTTCCTGCCACTGTCCCACCGATTCAATAATCCCTTCTGCCTCTTCCCTTGTAAATCGACGCAGTGGAACGGGATCTGAACGGTACTTTGTAACTCCAACGGGAACTATGGCCAGTGACAGGACACTGGGGCTCCGCTCTGCCAATTCACGAATCGTGCGTTCCAGCTCTTCACCATCATTTATTCCCGGACATAACACCACCTGGGTATGGTAAT
>DOYB01000255.1 GCA_003518745.1 Selenomonas sp.
AAACCTAGTAGCATCTCCATAAAATCTCTCCCCTTTTTGAAGCTACACACAAAACTCCGTGCGAAACGGTGTTTCGCACTACGCCCTTACACGAAATCTAAGTTCCCACTGCGCCTTCGGCTTGTGCTCACTAAGATTTCATAGTACAATAAACAGATTAGAAGATTTTTGCTTTGCGGAGCTTGAGGAGGATTTTGATTTTGGACATAAAGGACACATTGGAGCAGGCCATTATTGCTGCGGCTCAGGCGGCTGTTTCCGAAGGGGTGTTTCCCCAAGGAGAGTTGCCCGAGGTTGCGTTGGAGGTTCCTCCCCGTAAAGAATTCGGGGATTTCGCGACGAATTTTGCAATGCAGTCAGCTCGGGTGTTTCACAAGAATCCCAGACAGATTGCTGAGGAACTTGTAAAGCGTATCAAGGGCGACTGGTTGGAGCGTTCAGAGATTGCCGGACCGGGATTCATTAATTTTTACTTGAAGGCCAATGTGGTATATGATGTTTTCAGTCGTATCCTAAAGGCAGGAGATGCCTACGGACAGCTTCCTCCCAAGGGAAATAAGCCAATCCAGGTAGAATATGTGAGCGCGAATCCCACCGGCCCCCTTCATGTGGGGCATGGCAGGGGGGCTGCCGCGGGAAGCGCGATAGTGAATCTCCTGCGGGCGGCAGGCTATGATGTGAAGAGTGAATTCTACATCAATGATGCCGGCAATCAGATGGAGAATCTGGCTCTTTCTGTAAATGCCCGTTATTTGGAGCTTCTTGGCAAGGAAACGGAGTTTCCGGAGAACGGCTATCATGGTGCTGATATAAAGGAAACAGCGCAGCGCATCATAGACGCTGATGGGGACAAATATCTTTCCATGGATGAGGGAGAGAGGCTGGCAGTTTTCAAGGATCTGGCATATAAGGAGAAGCTGGCGGCATTGAAGGAGGATTTGGAGGCCTTCAGGGTTACCTTCGATTGCTGGTTCAGTGAGCGCACTTTGCACCCTAAGGCTATAGAGGAGTCGCTGGAGGTCTTGAAGCGTAATGGGACGGCCTATGAAAAGGACGGAGCCCTCTGGCTGAAATCCACTGACTATGGCGATGATAAGGATAGGGTCATCGTTCGTGATAATGGGATACCAACATACTTGGCCGCGGATATTGCATATCACAGGAATAAGTATGAGCGTGGTTTCGGAACCCTTATAAATCTTTGGGGCGCGGATCATCATGGCTATGTGTGCAGGGTCAAAGCGGCTATGAAAGCATTGGGCTATGATGAGGGACAGCTGAAGATACTGCTGCTTCAGATGGTCAGCCTCTATCGTGATGGAGAGCTGGTCAAGCTTTCGAAGCGAACCGGTGAGACTGTGACACTCAATGAGCTCATGGAAGAGGTGGGGACGGACGCGGCTAGATATTTCTTCCTGATGAGGTCTTTGGACAGTCAGCTTGATTTTGACTTGAACCTTGCAAAGAAGCGTACTAATGAAAACCCGGTTTACTATATCCAGTATGCCCATGCCCGTATGATGAGTATTTTCCGTCAGGCAGGGGAGGCAGGACTTTCCATGCCTGAGGAGCCTAATCTGGAGCTCCTTGTGGATGAGAGCGAGCTGGAGCTCATTCGCAAGCTTGAGGAATATGAGGAGGAAGTGGATAAGGCAGCGGCGGAATACGCTCCCCAGAGGATTGCGCGCTATGTATATGAATTGGCAGCCCTGTTCCACAGCTTTTACGGAAAATGCCGCATAATGGGCGTAGAGGCTGAACTTGCAGGGGCAAGGATGGCCCTTGTAACGGTTACGGCCCATGTCATTCGGCACGGGCTTGGTATCCTTGGGGTTTCGGCGCCGGAGAAAATGTAATTGGAGGAGATTTTGCTATGGCAATGGACTACGAAAACAGCTCTGAGGCGGATGTGGCGTACCACATTCTTTCCGAAGAGGGGAATACGATGCATTACAAGGAACTGGTGCTCAAGGTTATCGAATTGAAGCACAAGCCTGTCCAGTCCCTGGCGGCTGCGATTTCTGAGGTTTATACGCTGATAAACATGGACAGCCGTTTCCATTATGAGGGGGAGAATCAGTGGGGACTGACAGAGTGGAATCCTCCCGAGACAAAGCGTACCCATGCGGCATCAAGGGCTTCCTCCGGTGCCGCGAAGAATAAACGCCGCAATGAGTCTATGTTTGAGAGCATTCAGGAGTAGGAGGTTAGAATGGCGAAGTATATTTTTGTGACAGGCGGTGTGGTGTCTTCCTTGGGAAAGGGCATCACGGCGGCATCTCTGGGACGTCTCCTCAAAAGCAGGGGACTTAAGGTCACCATACAGAAGTTTGACCCATATATCAACATCGATCCCGGCACAATGAGCCCCTATCAGCATGGGGAGGTCTTCGTCACTGAGGATGGAGCTGAAACAGATCTGGATCTCGGACATTATGAGCGCTTCATTGATATAAACCTCTCCAAGCACTCCAATACCACTACCGGAAAGGTTTACTGGTCCGTCCTCACAAAGGAACGCAAGGGAGATTATCTTGGCAGTACCGTGCAGGTTATTCCCCATATTACAAATGAAATAAAGCGCAGGGTTTATGACGTTGCTTCGGCGGATGGGGCGGATGTCGTTATTACCGAAGTAGGCGGTACGGTGGGCGATATTGAGAGCCTGCCATTTCTGGAGGCCATTCGCCAGGTTAAGAAGGAGGTCGGCAAGAATGACGCACTCTATATCCATGTGACGCTCCTGCCTTATATTTCCGCGGCAGGCGAGCTTAAGACAAAGCCCACACAGCATAGCGTCAAGGAACTCCGCGCTATCGGCATACAGCCTGATATCCTGGTATGCCGCACTGAGAAGCCCATATCGAAGGAAATGAAGGAAAAGATAGCCCTTTTCTGCGATGTGGATGCTAACGCGGTTATTGAAAACCGGACGGCTTCCACCATTTATGAGGTTCCTCTCATGATGCAGCAGGAGGGCCTGGATAAGATTGTTCTGGATAAGCTTCGCATGGATTTCAGTCCGGCTGATATGGCCGAATGGGAGCGCATGGTCTACAAGATCAACCACCCGCAGAAGAAGGTCAAGATTGCCGTCGTGGGCAAGTATGTGGAGCTGCCTGATGCCTATATTTCCGTGACGGAAGCACTCCATCATGCCGGCATAGCCAATGATTCAGCAGTCAAGATACAATGGGTCAACGCGGAGCACATAGAAAGTGGAGACGTGGATCTTTCAGAGGTCTTTGTGGGCTGCAAGGGCATACTCGTACCGGGAGGTTTCGGGGATCGTGGCATAGAGGGAAAGATACGGGCGATCCGGTATGCCAGGGAGAACAGAATCCCATTCTTGGGACTGTGCCTTGGAATGCAGTGCGCCGTAATCGAATTTGCCCGTCACGTGTGCGGCATGGAGGATGCTCACAGCACTGAGTTCAATCCTGAGACGACTCATCCCGTGATTGCCCTTATGGATTCCCAACTGGGAGTTGTGGACAAGGGTGGCACCATGAGACTTGGAGCCTATCCCTGTAGGATTGCTGAGGGGACCTTTACGGCGGAGGCCTATGAAAAAACTGAGGTGCAGGAGCGCCATCGGCATCGTTTCGAGTTCAACAATCAGTTCAGGGAGACACTGAAGGCCGCAGGCATGACTATCGCAGGCACATTACCGGATGACAGTCTTGTAGAGGTCGTGGAGGTAAAGGACCATCCTTGGTTCGTAGGCTGCCAGTTCCATCCGGAACTTAAATCCCGCCCGAATAATCCCCATCCTTTGTTCAGGGAATTCGTCAGGGCGGCTCTTGAACAATGAGTGCACTGCCTATGAATTTTGGTGGACGTATATAGACCACGAAACGTGCTTTGTGGTATAATGTGCATAGATGGGTTAGTTAGTGTATTTCTCAGGGAGGAGGATGCGTTGTGCCTAGTCTGAATAAGATTGTTCAAAATACTGTTGATAAAGTGGGACTCCAAGGAAAACTTTGGAGCAAGGTTCCGAACAACAGGTCTCTGTTGGGAGCCTCGGCCAACAAGTCCCTGGTAAACAATGCGCCTTCTGAGAGCTACAAGGACTTCGCGGAGCAATACGCAGGTGAGCGCCGGCCTGTCAGGAGCAAGGTGCAGGATTATGACGAGGAAAGGAAATCCTTTCAGTCAGATTTCCGAAGCAGGATGGAGTCTCTGAAAAAGGCCAATAGCGAAATCAAATCCCTTGTTTCAGAAAAAAATCAATCCGGGGGCGCGGCGCGCAAGGCATATCAGAGTGAGCTCCGGCAGAACATTGGCTCCGGGGATGATGAGACATCAATGTATCTAAAGGATAAGGGAACGTCTCAGGCGAATGCTGAGACGAACAGTCTTGACCATGGAACTGATGGTGATGTCAGGGGAGATATGGAAGCCATTCAGGGCTTTGTGAAGGAGTATAATTCCACTGTGTCATACCTCAATGAAGGCAGGGAGGTCTCGGGACGTTTGTCCGCGTTGGCGTCTTCCTTCAGCGATAGCGGAAAGCTTTCGGGTTCCCTTGATAGAATTGGGATTTCCGTGAACTCAGATGGGCAGTTGTCTGTAGACCGCGGCAAGCTGGCGGAGTCACTGACTGACAATCCCGCTGATGTCAGTAAGGCTCTTGGAGCAGACGGGCTCGCAGGACGCGTTGAAAGAAAGGTGGAAATGGCTTCCGGCCAGACGGAAAGACTGTTTACGCCTCCGGCGGATGCGCTCGGAAAAGGGGCTGCCAGCAGCGTGAAGTCCATGTATGGCAGTGATTCCTCTGTAGCCGCCAATGCATATTCGGATGTGGGAAGCATATATCAGAATTTTGGTTGATTAAGAGTAAATCATCCTCTTTCATCGATTGTATGACAGAGGATGATTTTTTCTTTTTTCTTCCAATATATTGCAGGATTTTTCTTTTGTCTAGCGAAGTATTCTAACATATGATATCTGTGAGGTTATTTCCTGTGGAAAGGAGGGAATTCTATGTTGCTTGATACTTTGTGCTCAGTGGCTTTATACTGCCAGCGCTGCGGACAGATTCATGTTCAGGATGTCCCTTATTTTAGTGGACAAGGGGAACTGCCTCTCCTGTGCGGTAACTGCTCTCAGGAACTGGCGCTTATTCGGCTGTTGCCGCAGAAAGGCTTGCAGCTAAGAATTCCTTGCGGTGTATGCGATACGTGGAACACGTTCAGTTATACTCTGCGTCAACTTAAGCTCCTGCGTTTTGAGAAGATATACTGCAGGGAGGATCACTTTGAACTGGGGTATGTAGGGGTTTGGCAGGCGATTGCTGAATTTCTGGATTTCAACGCCGCGGAATATGATGCCCTTCATCCTGGTGACGGCGATAATTTCATGGGACGCCAGCAGGTGCTTCTGGAGGCGGTAAATCGGGTGCACGATTTGGTGGAACGGGGGGCACTTATCTGTAACTGCGGCAGTCACGATTTTACGGCCAGTGTGGCGGATGGTGAGATTATCCTTGAATGTGTCCACTGTGGAGGGTATTCTCTGCTTCCGGCAGCAGAGGCTGAGGATCTCAAGCAGTTGGTGCCTGGGATGGAGCCTGTATTCCGGATGCCCGAGATTATTTTAGGTGAATAGCACTGGGACCTTCCCTATTGCGCGAATGGAGGAATTTTGCGGCGGGGAAGGTTTTTGTATACGTATTTGAAAGAATTTTGCCTTGCTTCATTGCATAGAATTCTCCGATGTTGTAGTATATAGATATGGAAAAAAGATGAAAACTTAGTCCTATATCATAAATTTACGCAGAGGGGATAAGGGTAAGATGAGCATCGCGTCAAAGCTTATGTGCGGTGTGCTGGTAGCGCTTGTAATGCCGGGGTATGCGGCAGCTGCCGTATATCGTTCAAACTCAGATACAGGAGTTGAGATCCTGGATTACATTGAAAACAGACGTCGGGAGGAACGTGCCAATCAGCTAAGTGAAGAACAGAAGAAGCTGCTTCAGGATGCAAAGAATATGGAGGTCACATTGCGTCAGCCTTTGGATCCCGAGCAGCCCTTTCCTGTTGCCTTCGAAGGTGAGGATTTAACCTATGATGAGGGAACAGGCGAGTTCAGGGCTGTTGGCAAGGTAGATATAATCCAGATGGATGGACATAGGTTTCAGGGAGAAGAAGTAAACGGGAATATCGTGGAGCATGTGGTACGTGTTCCGGATAAGGCTCATATGCTGCAGCTTTCTCCTGGCGCGCCTAGGATTACATTGGATGGATACAACGCCGTCTACAACTATGCGGACAAGACCGGCTCAATGGAGAATGGCAGGGGCAAGGCGAGGGAATACTATATTACCGGCAAGCGCTTTGAATTCTATCCTGACAGGGTTGTGGTCTACGATGGCACTCAGACTAAATGTGGCGCGGAGAAGCCCGATTACCATCTGAGCGCGGAGAGAATTGAAATCTGGCCGAAGCAGGTCATGAAGATGTACAATGTGAAGCTTTGGGTCAAGAATGTGGTTGTTGCTTCGAAGAAGTACCATGAGGCCGATTTGACTCAGACTGAGAATAACGATTTTCCGCGAGTCGGATATAATAAGGATCACGGAGCCTATATTGAGCAGGACTTCAAGTACTACTTCACGGATAGGTTCTATGCGAGGCTGCATGCTCATGCGGAAACCAAGCACGGCCTCCGCAGTTATGGGGACGTAGTGTATGCCAACAAGGGATTCAATGCACGGGCAGTGTACGGTTATTTTGCGGACAGCGATAATGTGTGGATACAGAAGCTGCCGGGACTGCTCTTAGACTACAGCCAGCACTTCGGCAAGTCTCCTTATGGGTATGACCTCAAGGGTGAGGTGGGACGATGGAAATCCCCGACGGCAACCAGTACACACCAGTACTATGAGGCGGATATTTGGCGGGATCCTATCGTCTTTCATAGATGGATGCTGTTTTTGCGTACAGGTTATTCGATTACAAAGGAAAGCGCCAATAACAGTACTGTCAGAGGCATGAAATACGACATAGTCCTTGGAAAGGATTTTGACCCCAAATGGGCGGGCTTTGTGGGTTATCATTATACGAAGAATAACACGCAGAACTCCCTGTTCGATTACGGGGTGGATGATTATTCAAAAAAATTTGATGCGGGGCTCAGTTACCGCATGGACGCTCTGAATCGTTTCGTCGTGGGAGTTAAGTACGACGTGGATTCAGAAAGGATAAAGGACGTTGATTATTATTGGTACCGCGATCTCCATTGCTCTCAGGTAATCATGAGGTATAGGGCGAAGCGGAATAAGTTTGAGGTGCGTTGGCAATTTACGCCGTGGTGATATATATGCGAAGAGATTTGGTGGAAGGCGTCCGTGCCATGAAGGGAAAGAAGATCCTGGTTATTGGCGACATGGTGGCGGATATTTATCTGGATGGCAGGATTTCCCGTATTTCCAGGGAGGCTCCGGTTCTGGTACTGGAACAGGCAGGAGAAAGGATCGTGGCAGGCGGGGCAGCCAATGTGGTCAATAATGTGGCTACCCTTGGCGGAGACGTTTACGGTGTGGGAGTGTTGGGCCATGACAGTGCGGCAGATGGGCTTGTGGCTGTACTGAATAGGAATGGCGCTCATACTGATGGACTGATTCGTGATGAGGGGCGGCCCACCATCTCAAAGACAAGGGTTATCGCGGGAGGCCGAGCTACAGTCAGCCAACAGATTGTCCGTATCGATAAAGAAAGCAAGGAGCCCATTTCTCCGGAAAAAGAGGAAGAACTCCTTAAATACATAGACAGTATCCTTTCGGGGATGGAGGGAATCGTGTTAAGTGACTATGGAGCGGGAACCATTACGCCCCGTATTCAGGAACGCTTGATTTCCTTTGCCAGGGATAATGGCATACCCAGCATCGTGGACTCCCGTTATGATATAAAACGCTTTCGCGGTATCAAGTATGTGAAGCAGAATGACGCGGAACTGGCAAGTGCGGTGGGCCGTGATTTGCTGGATGAAGCTGACCTTTGTGATGCGGGACGTGAATTGCTGTCCGTTCTGGATGCGGAGGGGATACTTGTGACCCGTGGGGAACGGGGAATGAGCCTTTTCGAGAGAAACGGGGTTGTAACCCATGTGCCTGTGACGGATAAAAGTGAGGTGTTTGATGTGTCAGGTGCCGGTGACACATGCGTTTCGGCGGTTATTTTGGCACTGGCAGGGGGCGTTTCGCCCCAGATTGCGACAGAAATTTCTAACTATGCGTCGGGGATCGCGGTGAGAAAGTTGGGAACCAGCACGGTCAGTGATGGTGAACTGCTTCGGGTACTTCGTGCGGATGATGCAAAATAAACGAGACCTAACAGGGCATTCCAGGTTCATGGTTCAGTTTATAGAAAGGTAAGGATGTCATGCTGATTGCAAAGGACGATATAGAGGTGTTCTGTGAGATTCTCCGGAAGGGAAACAAGCGGATAGTTTTTACGAATGGATGCTTTGATATTCTCCATGCGGGACATGTACGTTATCTGGCACAGGCAAGGGCCTTGGGTGATTGCCTTATACTTGGGCTTAATACGGATGCTTCAGTGAGACGCTTGAAGGGAGATCAGAGGCCCATCAATTCTGAGCTGGATCGCGCTGAAATCGTAGGCGGCCTTAGGTCGGTTGATTATGTGGTGCTATTTGGAGAACCTACGGCAGAGGATTTAGTCAGCAGGGTTAGGCCTGACGTATATGTCAAGGGCGGAGATTATACTCCCGAGACACTGCCTGAGGCAAAGATAGTCTATGAATATGGTGGACAGGTTAAGTTCATTCCCATGGTTGAAGGCCGTTCCACCACGAATGTGATTGAGAAAATCAAGCGGCAGCAGGCTTTTTAAGGGGCACAGGATATGAAGAATATTTTGGTAGTCAAGCTCAGTGCCATCGGAGATGTTATACACGCATTGCCGGTGTCATACGCAATCAAGGAAACCTTTCCTGACGTAAAGCTGACCTGGGTAGTGGAACCGCCTTCCTATGATTTGCTGACCATGAATCCCTGCGTAGATGAGATTATTGTATTCCACAAGAAGGAGTTCAAGTCCATTCGTGGGTTCCTTCACAATATACGCCCTTTTAGGAGGACCCTCAGGCTGGAAAATTATGACGCGGTGCTGGACCTGCAGGGGCTCTTTAAATCCGCGGCTATAGCCCATGTGGCAAAAGCACCGGTTAAGCTTGGAATGTGCAATATGCGGGAATTGAGCAGCCGCGTTTCGAAGCCTGTGGTAGGGCCCAATGCCTATGGTCATATCGTGGAGCGCTATCTGGATGTTGCTCGTGCCTTGGGGTGCGGTGTGAACAGGGTGGTGTTCCCGGTGGAGGTGCCACAGGAGGCTGTGGAGTCAGCAGTTGGTATTCTGGCAAACGCGGGGGTTCAAATGGAGTACCCATATGTGGTGTTCGTAATAGGGGCTAATTGGCCTAATAAGGTATGGCCCGTACAGCACTTCGCTGAGTTGGGGGATTGGTTCCTGCAAAATCAGGTTGCTCCTGTAATAGTCGGGAGTGGCGCGGCGGATATGAAGCGTGCCCTTGATGTGTCCGGGATGATGAAGGTTCCGCCGGTTAATCTGGTAGATAAGACGAATCTCAAGGAACTGGCACATATCATCAAGGGCGCCAGACTGGTCATTGGGGGAGATACCGGTCCGGTTCATTTGGCCTCAGGTATGGGAGTGAGAACCATTATGCTAATGGGACCCACCGACGCGAAGCGCAACGGCCCATATGGGCAGCTGCAGAATGCGATTGAGGTGGATAGGCCGTGCCGTTACTGCTGGAAGAGAGCGTGCATGAAGGATGCTGACTGCTTGGAACGGATAACGGTTCAGCATGTTGAGCAGAAAATAATGCAGATGTCATAAGTGAAAAGTGGAGATATGCGTTTAGAAAAATTTTATGGAAATATACAGCAGGATTTAAAGCTGTTCATCTTTATATTGTGTATTCTTTGCTGCTATCGGGCCTGGTTTATGTGGCAAATGTCGGGCTTTATGGGGGAGGGTGTTGATTCCTCTGAGATTGCTATGGCAATGTGGGCAGGTATGCGGTTGAGTCTTAAATCTGCGGGAGCGGCAGCGCTCCTGGCTTTTGTGCTGTCTACAATTCCAAATCTGGTTTTCCCAAAGCCGGATTTAGATAGGGTCAAGCTCTTTGTGGGTACCATTGTGTCGTTTATCCTTTCAGTCCTGTTTCAGGCAAGATTTCCCTATTACCGTGAGTTCCACATGACCTTTAACATGCAGGTGTTGCAGGGGGCTAATGACGATGTGGTTTCCATTTTTTGGATGGCAGTGGAGGAATATGGCTTTTTCTGGCGGTTTGCGATAGCTGTATTGCTGACGCTGATATGCTGGAAACTGCTGAAAAAACTTTTGTCCCTTGGAACTTTTGCGTTGCCGGGATTTTCTACGGGAAAGGGCAGGGCGTTGTTTTCTGTCGGACTTGTTGTAGTCATATTCCTGTTCAGCCTCTTTGTACGCTTTGGTGGCAGCTTCAGCTATGCCAAGGGCATAAATTGGGAGAATGCCGGTGTGACCGGAGATGAGTTCCTCAACGAGTGCATCCTTGATGATTTTCAAGCACTTTACAGGGTGCGGTCCATTGGGAAAAAGATGCAGTCGGGCAAGATAAGCGGGGTGCGTCCGGAACGTATTCGCGAATATGCGAAGTCTATCGCGGGAAATGATTCAGTCGAGGCTGACGACCTGAAGCCATATTTGGAACGCAGGGCAAAGGGAGCGAAGCTGCCGAAACCGAGGCATATCTTCATAATCCTGGGGGAGACATGGATGCAGTGGCCTCTTCTTGAGGATTATAAGAGCCTTCACATTGCTGATGGACTGAAAGGAATCATTGAGGGACCTGATGCTTATTACAGCCGGGCCTTTATGCCAAATGGTGATTTTACCTCCATAGCAATAACGGGATTGGTGACGGGTCTTTCTGAGGTCAATATACGGGCGAATTATCAGCCGCGTACATTCGAAGAACCCTACCCAACGGCAATGGCAGAGGCTTTCCATGGACTTGGGTATAAGGTGGATTTCTGGTACGGTGGAATTCCATCCTGGGACAGTATAAACAGAATGTCTACGGCCCAGGGCTTTGACAATTTCTATGGATATCCCGACTTTCACGGACCGAAGCAGAGCACATGGGGAACAACAGACAGGGCTCTTTTTGAGGCGTTGGAAAAGCACTTGGCAGAGGAACCGCCTACGGTTCACTTGATTATGACAGTCTCTAACCATCCGCCATATAATCTGGATTTGGAGGCTGAAGGTTTCGACATGAAGCAGGAAATACAGGAGGTTTCAAAGCTCCCCTATGTGGAGGATGCTGAAGAACTTGCCAGGGAACTGGGGCATTACTGGTATATGGACAAGTGCGCTGCGGAGTTTGTGAAGCGTGTTAAGGAGAAGTATCCGGACAGTTTGTTTGTGATTACCGGAGACCATGCGGTGCGTTCCAATCCCGGAACCCGCCCAACCATGTTTGAGCACCAGACTGTTCCATTCGTACTTTGCGGACAGGGTGTCACAAAGGATATCATGTCCAAGGACGCGGTGGGGGGCCATACATCCATTACGCCGACCTTGGTGGAATTGATCGCCCCTGAAGGCTTCAGTTATTACTCGATTGCTTCCAGTATGACAGAGAGTACCGGAATCGCGTTTAACAGGGATTACTGGCTCACTAGGGAGGTTATGGGGGCAGTGGACCTGGACCGTACGGAATATCTCCCCGGCATTGCCGCTGCCAATGAAGCTGCCGCAAGGGAACGGCTGGAGGAAGTCATGCCGGGAATGCGGACGATTTCCTGGTGGCTCCTGGAGAAGGGTACCAGTTTGAAGGATGAGGAGAAATGATGGCGGCATATCAAAATATTCTTGTCATAAATCTCATGCACTTGGGTGATCTGATGCTGGTTACTCCTGTGTTGAGAACCCTGCGGACTAATTATCCCAAGGCGAGGATTACCCTGTTGGCAGACAGCAAGCTGGCTGATATTGTTGAATTCAATCGACACATAGATGAATGCATCTTCATCGATAAGAAGGGCAAGGATAATCATATGGGGGCTTTCTTCAAGCGGATACTTGCCGTAAGGGAAAAGGGCTTCGATTTGGTAATCAACCTCCATCGCAATGAAAGGGCCTCCGCGCTGGCGGCATTCAGCGGCGCGAAAAGGATAGTGGGATACAGCAAGCCGATTTTTTCACTTTTCTTTGATATGGTTATGCCAAATCCTTCCATTGCCAGGCATGTGGTAGAGGGACCGCTTTCCATTATTTTTCCTGGGCGAAGGAAATATGTACCCGGCTGGAAGCACCAGGTTCATGCACATTTGGAGGTATTGGAAAAGGCTGTGGGGATTTCAAAGGTTGATGACGGCGGCCTTGAAATGTGGCTTTCCGAGGACATGGAGCGAGAGGCGGAAGATCTTTGGAGAGAATGCTACTCCCCTGATGATAAGGTTGTGGCATTCAATATAGGCGCCAGCTGGGAAACTAAAAGATGGCTGGACGGTTCTTTTGCGGAATGCGCGGATATATTGCTTGAGGAAGGATATGGTGTTGCTTTCCTTGGGGGCCCAATGGATTTGGAGATGGTGGAGGCATGTATCGCCAAGATGAAGCATAAGTCAAATCCGAAAATGGCAGTCTTCACGGGCAGGGTAGGCCTTGGGGTACTGGGAGGCATTCTCAAACGCTGCGTGCTGTTCCTTACCACGGATTCAGGCCCCATGCATGTGGGAGTCGCAATGAATATTCCAGTCGTAACCATGTTTGGAGCGTCGCCGGTACCCGGTTTCTATCCCTACGATGCGAAGGATGTACTGATCAGGTCTCCGGAGCCATGTCAGCCCTGCGGTATACATCATTGTCCCAGGCAGGGGAATGACAACCTTGCATGCATGAAAAGAATTTCCGTGGAAACTGTTATGAAATATGTCAGAGAACTTCTGAGAGACTATGGGGAGCCTGCGCTGAAAATTCCCAGAAATTATGGACAATATGAGTGCAGGGTTGTAGAATTATGATGTAGAGTGGAGGCATGGTTATGGAAAAGGGCGCTATGCGCGAATTTATTGCTGACCATACAAGCGGCTGCAGGCTCTTGGTGGTGGGTGATATCATGCTTGACACCTATTTTTATGGGGAAGTTACGAGGATTTCTCCTGAGGCACCGGTTCCGGTTACACATGTGATCAGGCAGAAGGATACTCTGGGCGGCGCGGCGAATGTGGCGCATAATTTGGCATTACTGGGCTGCGGCACATCTCTTGCGGGATTTGTGGGAAGAGATCATCATAGGGATGTACTTCTGGATAAGCTGAATGCAAGAGGGATTGTGTCAGATGGACTGATATCAACCGATGCGCCCACTACCACCAAGATTCGTGTTATTGGCGGTCATCAGCAGATGCTGCGGCTTGATTTTGAGGATACCGCTCCTGTGAGCCGGGAGTGTGGGAACAGCCTGCAGGAATATGTGAAGCGAAGGCTCCATGAGGGTCTGGATGCGCTTATAATCTCGGATTATGGCAAGGGCGCGTGCACTCCGGCAGTCTGCAAGGGAATAATAGACCTGTGCAATTCAGCATGCGTCCCGGTAATAGTGGATCCAAAGGGAGTTCATTGGGAAAAGTACGCCGGGGCGGATTACATAACGCCGAATTTCAAGGAAATCAATCAGGTGCAGCCTGAACCCATAGCCAATACCAATGAGGATATTGAGACAGCCGCGCGATATGTTATGGACAAATTCAGGATAAAGCATGTGTTGGCAACTCGTTCGGCATGTGGGCTCAGCCTTGTGATGGGCAGTGAGGTAAAGCATATCCCGACTAAGGCCCAGGAGGTTTTTGACGTTTCAGGGGCGGGAGATACGGTTATCGCGGTGTTTGCCCTTGCCCTTGCCGGAGGACTTTCGCCTTTTGAGGGAGCGTATTTGGCTAATCTCGCGGCCAGTGTTGTGGTGGCCAAGCTTGGAACCTATGCTGTCAGCAGGGAAGAATTGCTGGGAGTGTTGAAATGAGGTTGATGACTGAAGCTTTGTAGTTTAGGCGCATAGGAGGTACAGTCGATGATTATCGTGACAGGTGGGGCCGGTTTTATCGGAAGCAATATCGTAAGGGAACTGAATATGAGAGGCAGGTCTGATATCCTGATCGTGGACGATCTGAAGGACGGACAGAACTATAGGAATCTCAAGGGACTCAGGTTCATTGACTATCAACATAAGGACGATTTCCTGCAGAGTATAGAGAACGACGACTTTGATGGGACAGATATTGACGCCGTGTTTCATGAAGGTGCTTGTTCTGATACAATGGAATACGATGTGAATTACATGATGAAGGTAAATTACGAGTATTCGAAATCTATCCTGCATTTTTGTCTGCAGCACAGGATTCCATTTCTGTACGCTTCATCAGCTTCTACCTATGGCAGTGGCAAGAATGGCTTCCGTGAAGGGGATGAGTGTGAAGACGCGCTCAATCCATATGCCTTTTCAAAGCTGGCCTTTGACCGCTACGTGAGACAGGTGCTGCCTGAGGCCCGCAGCCAAATAGTGGGGCTGAAGTACTTCAATGTGTATGGCCCCCAGGAGCATCATAAGGGTAAGATGGCATCTATTTTCTACCAGCTCTATAATCAGATAAAGGAGACTGGCAAGGCTCGTCTCTTCAAGGGAATTGACGGCTATGGGGATGGAGAGCAGAAACGTGACTTTGTTTATGTAAAGGATGTTGTGAAGGTCAATCTCTGGTTCTGGGAGCATCAGGGACCCAGCGGAATATACAACTGCGGAACGGGCAAGGCTCACACCTATAATGAAGTGGCTCAGGCGGTTATAGATGCCTTGGGGAAAGGCACTATTGAGTACCGAGAATTCCCAGAAGTGTTAAGGGGCAAGTATCAGAATTTTACAGAAGCAGATAAATCCAATCTCATGGCAGCCGGGTATGATGAAGGTTTTTACGAGATGAAGGAAGCCGTGAAGGAGTATTGTGATTTCTTGGATATGGGTGGATATTTTCAATATGGGAAATAAAGCTGTTTTTTTCGATCGAGACGGAACCTTAAACGAGGATGTAGGTTATCTCCACCGCATTGAAGATTTCCGGTGGTGTGAGGGCGCCGTGGAAGCTATCCGCTATTGCAATGAAACCGGATATCTGGTTATAGTTGTCACCAATCAGAGTGGGGTGGCAAGAGGGTATTTTCCTGAGGAGGATATCAGGCTTCTTCACATGTGGATGAATGAGGAACTGATGCGGCAGAATGCTCATATAGATGCCTTTTGTTACTGTCCCCATTTGGAAGGCGGAGCAGTGAAGGAATTCGCGATAGCTTGCGACTGCCGCAAGCCCTTATCCGGCATGGTGGACGAAGCCTGTGAGGAATATGACATAGACAGGGGGCAGTCTGTCCTTATAGGGGATAAGGAATCTGACATGAAGTGCGCGGAAAATGCCAATGTACGTGGAATTCGGTATGGGGGAGGCAATTTGCTGGAAACATTGAAGAAGGGACTGTTGTCCGGTTAAGGTGTGTTTGGGAGTGTAGTAAGAGATGCAGAATTTCATTGCCCTGGGTAAAAAGATTTACGATACCGGTAATCCAAGAGAAGCTCATCGGATGATCGTGTTTGTTTCAAGGTGCTGTCTTCATCCTAAGAAGATGCGCCGTATAAGCGCGTTCTTCGGACAGGATCAATTCCTAAGTCAGGTGGCTGAGCGGTTTCCCTTCGTTTATGAGCAGCCAACCAGAGCTTTTTTCTATAATAAGTCCACATTTGAGGAGCGTATCTCAATAATTGAGGAGCATATGAACTTCCTTCATGAAAGACTCAGGGATGATGTGGTACTGGACATCTATAGCGGAAAGAAGATTCCATTGTGGCAGATGGAAATTGACGGTAAGACGCTGGAATTAGTGCTCTGTATGGAACCGGGACAGCGAAAGGAAGGGCTGCTTTCGCTGATGCTGCTTTTGGATGGTCAGACCCTGTACCAAATCGTGTTTTGGATCGCGAAAAGCAAGCGAAGCGGTACGGCTCTTTTCATTGGAGCCATGCAGGGACCCAATATGAGCGACGCCAAGGACATCATAAAGCTGGTTACCAAGCGTTGTCATACTTACCGCACCAAGAATCTGATCCTGTATGTGACCCAGGCTCTTGCGCGCAGTCTGGAGCTGGAGCATATTTATGCGGTTACGAATAAGGGCTATTACGCCATGAACCACATACGTCGTGACAGAAAGCTCAAGACCTCCTACAGTGACTTCTGGATGGAAGCGGGGGGCTGGCATACTAAGGACGACCGATTTGATGAATTGCCCCTTACCGAGGTGCGAAAGAGCATTGAAGAAGTCTCTACCCATAAGCGGGCAGTGTATCGAAGACGCTTTGCGCTGCTGGATGAGATTGATATGACGATTGGGGAAAATATGAAGAAGCTGATGAAATAAAGTATCGGTAATTTGTTGCATAGATTATGCTGAATGAGGGACGAAAATGAGGGCGAAATTGACGGTTTTGATACTGGCTAAAAATGAAGAAAAATACATCGGTGCATGCATTCGAAGTGTACTTTTCGCGGATGAGATTATTGTAATCGATGATTTTAGTACGGATCGAACCGCAGAGATTGCGAAGTCCTTGGGCGCTAAGGTCGTTCAACATGCTTTGTCGAATAATTGGGGGGCTCAGCAGACCTTTGCTATAGAGCAGGCATCTCACGAGTGGATTTACTTTATCGATGCTGATGAACGGGTAACGGAGCCTTTGGCTAATCGTATAAAGCAACTGGTGCAGGAGGATAATCGGCACTATGCTTATTGTAACGCAAGACTTAGCTATTTCTGGGGACAACCGCTGCGACATGGTGGATGGTATCCGGATTATGTTATTCGCTTGCTGCCGGCAAAGGATACTTACGTGACAGGTTTCGTTCATCCACAGTTTCATCACCCTTATGAAGAAAAGAAATTACCCAAGGAAGAATATCTTATACATTACCCCTATCGGGATTGGGATCATTATTTCAATAAATTCAATTTTTATACTACCCTGGCGGCAAAGAAGAGCAGTGTGGCAGGCAAGAGTGCTTCTGTTGCCGATATGATTCTGCATCCTGTTTGGGCGTCTTTCCGTATGTATGTTTTGCGGGGAGGATGGCGGGATGGCAGAATCGGCTTTATCCTCGCAGTATTTCATTACTTCTACACAATGACAAAGTACGTGAAATTGTATTATTTAGACAAACATAATACGCATATAGATGAGTGATGATAAAACATGGATGTTGTTTGAGTCGGGGATGCCGTATTTAACGGCATTTGGTATACGAGGAGTGATTAGGGGAATGCGGCTGGCGATTTTCGAGAATATCATGACACCGGGCGGACATGAAGTGGATTTTGACCGAATTCTGGCGGAGGAATTCCAAAGGCTTGGCCATGATGTTACTTTTTATGTGCCTGAGGGCTTCGTGTTCAGCTTTGATTACAATCGGCCTGTACATCGGCTTTCGGGTCAGGTGGTTTCATATACGGGAGTCAGCGGCATCCGAAAGATATTAGCCTCTGTGAAACGGGAAATCAATCGTCAGCGTTGGTACAAGCAGCTTTATGAGTCAGGCTGCAAGGGTGAGATTGATGCCATTATAGTGCCTACCTCAACGTATAGGTACCTTCGGGCGCTGAATCAAAATGTTTTGAGACGCTCAAATATACCGGTGATTTTTATCCTGCATGGCATAAATCCCAAGGAGGCACCGGCCTTTATCCGTGAAGCGAGGAAACTTCAGAAATATCCGAATATCCGAATGGTTGTTTTGACATTTCAGGATAATATTTTTGGTGAGAAGCTGCCGAATGTCTATCCCATGTATCCTCCCACATACACTGCGAGGGACATTGATTATTCACCGGCGCATGGTGCGGGGGAAGTGCTGACCATAGGTTTTTTTGGACAGTACCGCAGGGAAAAGCGATTGAGAGATTTTTTAGAGGTTTTCGTAAAGGGCAAGTACACCAGACCCGTTAAGCTTTTAGTTCAGGGTTCCACTATGCACCCGGAGGATGCGGAGGATTTTGAAGCTATAATCGCAGAGTACAGCGCGGAGAAAAATATTGAGTTCCAGCACAAAGGTTTGATAGGCGCGGAGTGGCAGCGTGCGATTGCGGAAGTTGACGCTCTTTTGATGCCATATTCGGCGCCACGCTATCGCTATCATTGGGGCGGTATGCTGTTCACGGCCATAGGCTTTCAGAAGCCTGTAGTGGCAAGTGATGATATAAATCCCGAGGTCTTTGCTGAGTACAACATAGGAGAGACCTTCTCAAGCGGTGATATGGTAGCTTTGAAGGATACACTGGAAGGTTTCATAAATGAATTTGATACAAGGGAGCCACGGTATGCCTCTGAATTGAAACGTGCCTCGGAAACTTTTTCTCCTGAAGCCTTTGCCGGACGATTGGAAAAGCTGATGCTGGCTGGTGATTGAGCCGGAGCCGGGTGTGTTCGGAAGGGACTTATTGTGTTGTTATGGCGAAACTGTATTAGGTGAAACGAGAGAATACCAACATGGATTGGATAGCTATGGAGCAGTGTTATGAGCGGTTATAGGAATATCCTGGTTAACGCACTTGTGAATCTGGGTGATGTGGTACTGACCACAGGGGCGATTTCCCTGCTTAAACGGGCATATCCTGATGCCCGGGTGACGATGCTGGTTCGCCCCGTTGTTCGTGAGGCAGTTGAGAATAACCCTGTGGTGGACGAGGTAATAATCTTTGACTACAAGGCGAAGGAAAATTCCCTTGGAAAGATGAGGGAAATGGTCAGAGAGTTGCGGAGAAGGAACTTTGACCTTTCAATTTCCTTTGACCGCAAGCTCCGTCCCGCGCTTTTGGCATGGCTGGCCAGGATTCCTGTAAGGGTAGGCCCGGATCGTGTGTTTGATGACAAGCCAAGCCGGGTAACCTGGTTTTACACGAATGTAATCCACATACCCCATGATCTTGATGACACCCTTCAAGGGGAGACATATCAGAGGATTGTGCGTGGCTTTGTGGGGATGGACGAAAATATAAAGTCCAGCCCTGTCATGGCCAGGATTGAAGCTGTTAATCGTGATAAGGCGGAGAAGCTTTTTGCGCGGCTTCCTAAAGCAGAGCTTAAAATAGCGCTGTGTGTCAAAGGAACCTTTCCCCTCAAGACATGGCCGAAGGAATATTTCGCGCAGGTAGTGGAAAAGCTGGCGGGGTCGTATGAAGCTTCCTTTTTTGTGGTGGGTGCTCCTGGGGACAGGCAATACGCTGATGAGGTTATTGCGGGCATGGGGGTTCCTGTGGAGAATTTCTGCGGGGAGACAAATCTTGTTGACCTTGCGGCTGTCATTTCCAAGTCAGACCTGT
This sequence comes from Selenomonas sp., assembly GCA_003518745.1. Taxonomy (GTDB): domain Bacteria; phylum Bacillota; class Negativicutes; order Selenomonadales; family Selenomonadaceae; genus UBA9786. The sequence continues at coordinate 19,464 of DOYB01000255.1, forward strand.
TCATTACCGTGGATACCGGGGCTACCCATATCGCGGCCACTACGGGTGTTCCCATGGTTACAATGTATGGTTGTACAAGCCCGAGGCGTTGGCATCCATGCAATGATAATGCCCGTGTGTTGACCTCGGAGGAGAGCTGTTGCCCATGCTCTGTACGGGCGGAGGAGTGTTCTTCCTGGCCGAAGCCTGATTGTTTGTATCATGTAACGCCCAAGATGGTTTTGAGGGAATGTGAGGAGCTGTTGAACGTGAAGTAGGCCGGTTTAGCAAAATGGATAGCTGAAATGGCTTAATCGTCTGTGAGGCATAATCGATGGTTCAACTTGTGGTTGCTTTGGATTAGCGTTGGGAGGTACTTGATTATGGCATACGACCATAAAATAGATACATGGTGCTATTGGATGCTGTTGATATTAGCCTTTTTCAGCAATTTGTCAACAGGAGTATCGAGTGTAGCCGTTGCCATAGTAGCGTTGCTTATCCTGTACAGTGGAATAAAGTTGAAAAAGTGGCCGGAGTTTGATCCTGAGATTCTTCGTATTTTTGGTGTATATTTTTTTCTGCAAATAGTGATTGCGGCGTTGTCACTGAATCCTTCAGTGAGCTTAAGATCGGTGGCAGGAGAAATACATCGCTGCTTCCCACTGTTTTTTGCCATGTATTTTATAAAACGTGAGCATCAGGTAAAAGGGATTTTGCTGGCGTTCATGTTTGCGTCGATAGTGTCGGCAATATGTGGATTTTATCAGTATTTCATCATGGGCGTGCCGAGGGTGTATGCTTTTAGTCATACTCCCACGTTCTATGCGTCCCTTTTGCTGATGCAGTTTCCGGTGCTATGGCTTACGTCTACATTGGATTTTATGCCGAAGTGGAGCAGGATTGCGGCCTTCGTCATGGGAGCCGTTGCCGTCCTGATGTTGATTTTGACGGGGACAAGGGGGGCATGGCTGGCATTCCTGGTAGAGCTTGCTTTCATCGCGTGCTTTTACAAAAGGTGGCGAGTGCTTGCAGCGAAGGGCATGCTTGTGCTGCTTGCATTAATGGCTGTGCTGTTCAGTACGGTTCCGGTTCTTCAGACCAGGATTGAAACGATGGCTAATCCTAATTTTCAGAGTAATAGCGAACGCCTGTTGATGTGGAAGTCCGCAAGTGAGATTGTGGCGGATTATCCTATCCATGGCATAGGTCAAGATGTCTTCGGTTTTGAATACAACACAAAGTATATAGCGCCTGAAGCCAAGGAGCGCTCTGAGCCCGGAAAGCCGGAAACAGGACACAC
>DOYB01000198.1 GCA_003518745.1 Selenomonas sp.
ACCTTTTCCGCGTCCTGTCCCATTCCCACATGGCACTCATAAATGAGCAGGGGGTCGGTGCGGATTTTGAACTTATCGTCGTGCCACTGGAAGGGTTCCTCCGGCTGCCAGACTTGGGCGGAGAAAATCTTTGTCTGCTCATCCTGTACCACTCGCTGGCACCAGGCAGGGATACGTTCCCCTTCGCCCCCATTCCAGTGTACCTTCATCTTGTAGAGGTCACCATGCTTCAGCTTATCGGCAGGAAGCTCCAGCTCCCAATTGCCGGTACCCAGGACGTGCTTGCAGCGGTAGGCATCGTCCTCCTTCCAGCCATTGAAGTCTCCAATCAGGTAGATCGACATGGCATTGGGGGCCCACTCCCTGAACACCCAGCCCTTTTCCGTTCTATGGAGGCCGTAGTAGAGATGACCGCTGGCAAATTCGGAAAGACTGCGTTTCCCGTTCTGAGTCAAGTGGTTGATCATCCACTCCGCATGGTCGTGACGCCCACGAATGGCATCCTCATAGGGTTCCAGCCAGGAATCATGCGCCACCAGTCCAATATGATTTTCTTGAGCCATAAGCTTCCGTTACCGGCGTCCCCTTTCCCGGAGGTTTCGGGGTGTCGGCAACGCTTTCCCTCCCATCTTAAGAAAAGTCAAAAAACACACTCTTTTTTTATTCGACGCATAGGACGGATAATCCTTGCTACATAGAGAATAAGAAAAAATTTTTATCGAAAAGTTGAGCAAATTGAAAATATGAATAAAACATGAATAAATATGCCATGCCCCTTCACATTTAACTGAATATCCTATATAATTGTGATGAAAGGAGGGGCTCCTATGGAAGAAAAAATCGGGCGGCGGGAACAGAAGAAGCAGCTTTCGCGTCAGGCTATTCTGGATGCGGCCGTGAAGGAATTCGGACACAGGGGCTTCCGGGAAACCTCCATCGCGAACATTATGAACGCGGCAGAGCTGGGGGTTGGGACCTTTTACAACTATTTTGATTCGAAGGAAGAGATTCTGGTCTGCCTGATGGGGCGCTTGGTGGATGAAGTGGACCGGGCCATCAGCCGGGGCCGTGAAAATGGGCGTTCATCTTTGGAACTCCTTGAAACAGGCTGTATGGTGACAGCCGAATTCCTGGATGAGAACAGATTTGTCCTTCCCCTGTTTTTGAGTGCCTCCGAGCGGTCTGCTTTGCCAGAGGGAGAGGAAAAGGAGCTGCGGGTGATTACCCCCGGCTTCAAGAACGTATTCGGTGAGATACTGCTTCAAGGGCAGGCAGCAGGGGAAATCAGGAGCGATGTTCCTGCTGAGTTGATCGCGGAGATGTTCCATTCGATTTATCAGGCGGCTTCCTTTAGCAGGCTTGGATTTTCCTTTCAGGAAAATGTCAGGCTGAAGACAAAGCTCCTTTTGGATGGGATACGAGTGAAGAAAGTTTGAAAAAATTTTAAGTATATTTGGGGGAAAGCAGGAAAGAATGATAAGTGTAACGAAACTATTGTTTGCACGAGAATATTTCGGAGATTCCCTCCGTTATACGGGAAACGCGCACAGTATGCGAAACGGCGCGGCGGAAGGCATGGGGCCGGTGGTGGTGTGGAATTCCACCAGAACCTGCAATCTGAAATGCCGTCACTGCTACATGAGCTCTGACGCAAGGAAATATCAGGATGAGCTTACGACTGAGGAGGCAAAGAGGTTCATTGACGATCTTGCCGATTTTCGCGTACCGGTGCTGCTCTTTTCCGGTGGGGAACCGCTGATTCGTCCTGATTTCTTCGAGCTGGCGGAATATGCCGGCAGGAAAGGAGTACGGCCGACAGTCTCCACCAATGGGACTCTGATAACTCGTGAGGTTGCACAGAGGATAAAGGATCTGGGGGTGGGATATGTCGGCATATCTCTGGATGGGCTTCGGGACGTAAACGATAAATTCCGTGGAGTTGAGGGAGCTTACGAGAAGGCAATGCAGGGCATTGAGAACTGCGTTGCGGTGGGGCAGCGGGTAGGACTGCGCTTCACCATAAACCATCACAATATACTGGAACTGGAGCGTATATTCGACTTCATTGAAGAAAAGAACATCAACCGGGTCTGTTTCTACCATCTTGTTTATTCGGGTAGGGGAAGCCGGATGATGGATGAGGATGTGACACCGGAAGAGTCAAGACGGGCCATGGATACCATCATACGGCGCACCCGTGACTTCGAGGAGCGTGGGCTGGAGAAGGAAATCCTTACGGTGGACAACCATTGTGACGGGGTGTATATGTATCTGAAGGCTCTGGCTGACGGGGAAAATGAGACGGCGGAGCAGATTTTGAGATACATCTCCATGAATGGAGGAAACCGCTCCGGCATTGCCTTTGGAGAGGTGGATCCCATGGGATATGTTCATCCTGACCAGTTCACCCAGCATCACACCTTTGGGAATGTGAGGGAGAGAAGGTTCGGGGATATCTGGACTGACATCTCCAATCCCATCATGAAGGGATTGAAGGACAGGAAGAAACTTCTCAAAGGGCGCTGTGCCAAGTGCCGGTTCCTGGATAATTGCAACGGTAATTTCCGCACCCGGGCCGAGGCAAAGACAGGGGATTTCTGGGCTTCCGACCCATCCTGCTACCTGACGGATGAGGAAATCGGGCTGACCGGTGCTAAGGAGGCTTTCAACAGATAAAAGTA
>DOYB01000120.1 GCA_003518745.1 Selenomonas sp.
TATCCTTTTCACCCTGGACATGCCAGACTGACATATTCCGTTGGAACTTGCCCGAGCAAATGCGGATAAAGGCAAGTCTGTCCCTATGGGCAGGGTTCATATTTGCCTGAATCTTGAACACGAAGGCAGAGAATTCCTCGCTGTCAGGCTCAATCACACCATCTGAAGACATGCGTGCCGCCGGCGGCGGCGCAAGGCGGATATATTCCTCCAGAAAATTCTGCACGCCGAAATTCGTCATTGCTGAACCAAAGAACATGGGAGTAAGCTCTCCGGCCGCAACCTTCTCAAGGTCAAAGTCCTCGCCGGCCTCATCCAGAAGAGCTATATCCTCTTGAAGGGCCTCATAGGTTTCCTTGCCTATACGCTCTATCATCTCAGGGGAATCAAGCTCAAAGATTTCCGAAACACGCTCCGACTGTCCGTGGCTGCTGTCCTCCGCAAAGAGCTCAACCCGGTTCTTCTGTCTGTCGTAAACCCCCATGTAATTTCCGTCAATGCCCACAGGCCAGTTCATTGGATAGGAACGTATTCCAAGCACTTCCTCAATCTCGTCCATCAAATCCAAGGGCGCCTTGCCAAACCTGTCCAATTTGTTGATAAAGGTAAAGATAGGGATTCCCCTCTGCTTGCAAACCTTGAAGAGCTTCTTCGTCTGAGCCTCAACACCCTTTGCCACGTCTATAATCATGACAGCGCTGTCCACTGCCATAAGCGTCCTATAGGTATCCTCGCTGAAATCCTGATGGCCGGGGGTATCCAAAATATTTATACGGCAGCCATCGTAATCAAACTGAAGCACGCTGGAGGTTACTGAGATTCCACGCTGTTTCTCTATCTCCATCCAGTCAGAAACCGCATGACGCTGGGTTTTGCGGGATTTTATCGATCCGGCCAGATGTATGGCCCCCCCATACAGCAGCAGCTTTTCAGTCAGCGTAGTCTTTCCCGCGTCAGGATGGGAAATTATCGCAAAGGTTCTTCGTTTCTTTATTTCTTCCCGAAGCTCTTCCGTAATTGTTGACATATATCGTTTATCCTCCATATCACAAACGCACAATAGCGATGATTGAATTTGCCACTATTTCATACAGAATCCCCTCCTGCTGAAGGAAGGGATCTATCAAAAATTCCTGCAGCCAATAGGAAAGATGCTCCCTCGCCAAGCGATCCTCCTGATTGCGGTTCAGGACAAACTCAAGGTATGGCGTCATCTCATAGCCGTAGGTATAGATGTTTTGGTTTTTTATAACTGAAATCTCTCCATAAATCTTAGGTGTGAAAAAACACACAAAATCAAAGCCGTAAAATTTCCTGTAATTACGTTGAAAGTCAAAGGTGCCATCATAATAACAGGAAAGTACGTCACTGCCTTCCCGCCTATATTCTATGAAAGAACTCTCAATACGCAGAATCTTGGGCTGCATAAGACAGCCATAGTTCTCAGTCTGAAAGATGGTTCCCGCAGAATCCATCATTGCCGCAACATTCCTTTTCACGCAAAATCATTTGGGATTGTACTCAGTAATGGTAATCTCCGGATGACGGTTGAGATTTATCAAGCCATCAGAAGCTGTGTTAACTATGGGATGCGCCGCGAAATCATTTGGGTAGGCGGCAATAGTACCTGTTACGCCGGTGTTCAGGACGACTCGCGACCCGAGGAACGCATCCTTTATATGTGTAAGCACAGGCACACAGACAATGGGGTCCAGCGTGGTATAAAGATGCTCAGTCAGATAAGCAATGGCCGCGAAGGGAGTCTTCTTGACATATCCTTGGCGCTCCGTTGTAATATTATCGTAAATATCTGCCACCGCGATGATTCTGGCGTATTCATGGATATCAGGACCCATGCAGTTAAAGGGATAGCCACTGCCATCCATACGCTCATGGTGCTGCATAGCCGCAAGCTTGACACCCTCGCTGATTCCGGGCACAGAATTGAGTATATGGTGTCCATCCATGGTATGCTGGATGTAATCCTCAAGGTCATCTCCCTTAAGGTTCTCCACATTCTTGTCCAAGAGACGCTGCTCAAACTTGATCTTACCTATATCGTGCATAAATCCCGCAAGTATTATGTCCCTTGATTTTCTCCAGTCGAAATGCATCCACTTTGCGATAACCCCCGCTAAAATCGCCACCCGCAGGGAATGGTTATATACATCACTTGCCAAATGATTCAAATTGTAAAGGTGATCTATGGCTCCACTGTTCTTGGCCAACGGAGAAATCTTATTATTAACAACGTTTTGGGTCTTTTCCTTAGGAAACTTGCCCTCCCCGATATCGTTGAAAATCTCCTTGGCGCTGTCAACTACGCTTCCATAGTCCTTGACAAACGCGTTGCCCCTGTTAAATATCGACTCAACCGTCTGGTAGTTCTTGCTAAGTTCATAGTCGTCCTTCACATATACTACGGGAATATTCAGGAACGTCAGCCGCGTTATATGAGCTTTGGTAAGGACGGTGTTCTCAGACAGTATGACAACCATATCCTCATTGGTCAAAGTGCGGGCAAGCACCATGCCAGGAACTATATCCTCCACAGAAACGGCTCTCAAAACGATACCTCCCCTAATTCAAACATAACTCTACATATTATAACGCAAATGTGGCTTATACGCTAGCCCCATTGAAAATACAAGTATGAATATAAAAATAATCACTTTTTAAAAAACTGTTGAATTATTTCAAAAAATGTAATAGGCTTTAACTGTGGGAATTAGGCTTGAAAATCATTAGTGGTTCAAATTGGAGGTATCAGTCGTGTACAAAGTAAATCGACACTTGATGAAGCTCTTGACAGTCTGTATGTTTCTGACCCTATCACTCCTGCTGCCGGGAATATGGAGCAATTTTGCGCATTCCCAGAGCAGATTTGCCGATACCTACAACTCAGAAGATGAATGGCTGATATACTGGTATCTCTGCGGAACTGATCTTGAAACGGATGATGGATATGGAACCACTGACCTGAAGGAAATGATGAAGGTGAAGCTTCCGCCCAACGTCAAGGTTCTGATCCAAACAGGAGGTACTATGAAGTGGCAAAATAACTTCATAGTCAATGACAACATCGGAAGATACATTTACGATGAGAATGGCCTAAGGGAACTTGAGGTCATTTTTGATTATGATATGGGCGAATGGGAGACCCTCGCGGATTTCATCGAATATGGCGATAATAATTTCTCCCCTGACCACAAGGTTTTCCTATTTTGGGATCACGGCGGCGGCAGTACCAGCGGCGTGTGCAATGATGAATATTCAAATAAGGCTTTGCGCCTGAATGACATACGAAAAGCCTTCGAAACCGTATATAAGCCATCTCCTGCAAATCCCCCCTTTGAGCTTATCGGCTTCGATGCCTGTCTCATGGCAACCTATGACACGGCCAGCACACTGTATGGACTGTCCCGTTATATGACTGCGTCTGAAGAAACAGAGCCGGGTATAGGCTGGAACTACGAGGGCTGGATTGGAGCATTGGCAAATAATCCGGCTATGGGAGGAGCAGCCCTTGGACAGGAAATCTGCGACAGCTTCATGCAAGGATGTATAGCATATGACAGCGCGGAATACGCAACCCTTTCTGTAATAGATCTTTCAAAAATCCCAGAGCTTCGATCGGCATACGAAGCATTTGGCCGTGAAGCCCTTAAACATTCCTCCTTAAATCCCACCGGTTTCTTCACAATTTTTTCCAGAAGCGCTGAGAAATCGGAAAATTACGGTGGAAATACACGGGAGCAGGGTTACACCAATATGGTGGATCTCGGTGATTTAGCCCAAAAGAGCAAAATATTGCTGCCACAGACCTCCCAGAGGCTGATCAATGCGATCAATAACGCGGTAATCTACAAGGTACACGGCCAATACCGTGATAAGGGCAGCGGAATCTCAGGTTTCTATTCCTATGACTGCGATAAGAAAAACTTTATGGATTATGCCAAAATTGATTCAGCTCCCCTATCCTTAAAATGCCTGTTTTACCACTTGATATACGGAGAAATCCCCAAGGAGGGCAAGGATCTGCTGGCGGGCAATATTCCTGACCCTGCCAAGCCCACAATCATCCAGTCTTTATATGAAAAAAAGGCCCAGCTTTTCGATATACAATCCCTTAATAATATGCCTGTCGATGTGGATAAGGAGGGCTATGCTTTCTTCAATCTGACTGAGGAAGAAATGGATTTGCTCTCCACCATACATTGCCATCTTATTTTCATGGATCCTGAAGATGATGCAGAGATTACTCTAGGCAATGATATGGATATCATTGCCGACTGGGAAACCGGTTTATTCAAGGACAATTTCCGTGGCACATGGCCCATGCTTGATGGCCACCCCATATACATTGAAATCACTGCGGAAACAGATGACTATTTTCTCTACTCCGTTCCAATCAAACTAAACGGAAAGGAATGTAACCTGCAGGTGGTATTTGATCGCTATAATGAAGAATATAGCATAATTGGAGCACGAAAGGAGCTCAATGACATGGGTATGGGTGACAAGAATCTCATAAAGCTAAAACAAGGAGATAGAATCACCCCTATCCTCTTTGCTTCGTCATACTACGGAAATGACGAAGACTATGTAGGCGAAGATTCAGAAACCTTCACCATAGGCAGTAATCCCCAGATAGCGAATGAATCGTTAGCCGATGGTACCTATGGCTATCTCTTCGAATTCATCACACCCGACGGCGAAAGTGCTTTCTCTGAATTAGTACGGTTTGAAATATCCGGTAATAAAATCACCACAATCGTCGGGGGCATGTAAAGAATCAATTTTAAGCAGTATTTATTTTGAGGGATGTGATATGGGGAACAACCCCCATATCACATCCCTCAATACTTCGCTGTTCTCTTGAAGTAAGGACTGCGCCGGCGCTGCTTACTCCTCTGCCATCGGTGTTTTCTGTTCACTGAACTCATCCGCGACCTTCAGAATCTCATCCTTCACGGCAAAGAAAGCATCAACAACAATTGGATCAAAATGGGCCCCCCGTTCCTCACGGATAATGGCAAGCGCCTTTTCATAGGGAAATCCCTTTTTATAGCTGCGGTTGGAAACCAGAGCGTCAAATACGTCAGCCACAGCCATGATACGGGCGGAAATTGGGATATCCTCTCCCGAGAGTCCCATGGGGTAGCCTCTCCCATTCCATTTCTCATGATGATAGAGCGCAAGATCCATGGCATCATAAAGATATTCCGAATCAGGCACCGCCGAAATGAGACTGCTGATGATTCTTCCACCTATCTTCGTATGGGACTTGATTATATCGAATTCCTCATCTGTCAGCTTTCCCGGCTTGTTCAGAATAGCATCCGGAACACCGATTTTCCCAAGGTCATGCAGTGGTGCGGAATCCACGATACGGCGAACGAACTCATCTGTTATTTCCTTCGGGTATGCTCCTTCCCGCTTCATTTCCTCCGCGATGATCTTGACATATGCGGCAGTTTTTTTGATATGCTCTCCCGTATTCTGATCCCGCCGTTCCACCATATCTGCCATGGTGAGAATAAATGCCTTTTGCAGTTCGGAAATAGTCTGGGTCTTTTGATGGATATCTGTCATGAAATTGACATTCTCCTGTGTCATGGTAACAAAAGAACGATATAGATTTTCAATTTCATCTTCCGTATGGATATCCAGTTTTCTGATTTCCGACAAGCTCTGTTTCAATGCTTCTACATTATCACGCCTGAATCTGCTGGCCGAGCGAGCCATCTTATTGATTGGGATAATGAGATTGTATTTTGCCAGCCAGAACGCCGCCAGAAGAATTACAATGAAGATACAGGAAAAAACAACGCATAGCTTGATAAGAAACTGCTGTGCCTGCAGCCTGAGATCATTCATGGAAATATCCACAGCTGCGTAGCATTTACAACTTCCTTGACTGTCATAGACCGGGACATAGACAGTAAGCAGCCAGCCGTAGGTCTCATCCGAAATGATTGGGGCAACATTTCCTCCTGCCAAGAGCGTTGGAAGATACTCCTTGAATGCCTCGTCAAACTCAATGACCTCTCCCGGCTTTGAACCTTCAGCGCCCTCAGAATCTAAATCGAATACAACATGACAGCCGTCCTCCATAATCTTATACACGTAGAGATATTCGATAGCAGGCGAACTGTTCTTAATCTGGTACAGCTGCTTTTCTTTCTCAAGATATCCTTCTGCAAGAGGTCCCTTCTCAATATATTCGTCCACTTTGTCAGCATCAATGACGCTGCTGACCAGCCTTGCTGTGCTTTCTCCAAGATACTTGTGCTGCTCTATTGAGCTATCCATATATATGCTATAGCTTATGGCAGCAGAAGCAAAACCGAACAGGAACAGCGCAGCGGTCAAAAGAGACAGGATTTTCGTGCGGATCGACATTCCATCACAATGCCAATCCCCTTCCTCGTCCACAGATTCTACCGAAGATGGCGATACCTTCTGCTTATTGGACAAGGCTGTTTGGTTTTCCTGTATGTCAGATTGCTTTTCTTCCATATCAGCACCTCATACTATTGACGAACCGGTCCTGTAATCATCATGGCATCACCGAAGGAGAAAAACCTGTATCTCTCCTCCACTGCCTTCCTGTATGCCTCCAACACGAATTCCCTTCCCGCGAAGGCGCTGATTAGCATAATCAACGTAGATTTAGGAAGATGAAAATTCGTTATGATGGCATCCACTATCTTGAATTCATAGCCCGGGTATATAAAAATATCCGTCCAACCGCTTTTGGCAGATATTTCATTTTTGCCGTCAGCCGCGGATTCCAAGGTGCGTATGGAGGTGGTTCCTACGGCAATTACACGATGGCCCGCGGCCTTGGTGCGCCTGATGAGCTCCACGGTCTTTTCCGGAAGCTCATAGTATTCCCTATGCATCACATGCTCTTCTATGGTTTCCGTCTGCACCGGCCTGAAAGTGCCCAGTCCCACATGAAGGGTTACAAAGCCGAGACCGATGCCTGACTCCTCCAGTTCTTTCATCTGCTCCTTTGTAAAATGAAGTCCTGCGGTGGGAGCTGCCGCGGAGCCCTGCTCCCTGCTGTAAACAGTTTGATAGCGCTCACTGTCCTCCAGCTTTTCATGAATATATGGCGGAAGGGGAGTTTCCCCCAATCTGTCCAATATCTCCTCGAAAATTCCCTCAAAGGAAAATTCCACTATCCGCCCGCCAAAATCCGTCCTGTCCAGTATCCTGCAGGAAAGCTCATCACTGAAACGAATCACGGTTCCCTGCTGTGCCTTTTTACCCGGCTTTGCCAGAGTTTCCCAGCGGTTCCCGTCAATGCGCCGAAGGAGGAAAATCTCCACCTTGGCTCCCGTAGGCTCCCTGCGCCCAATCAGCCGCGCCGGCATCACACGGGTGTCATTGAAGATAAGGGCATCCCCCGGTGACAGGAATTCCTTTAGGTCATAAAAATGGCGATGGGATATACTCTTCTCTACCGGATCAAGCACCATCAGCCGTGACGCGTTTCTTGGCTCTATGGGAGTCTGGGCAATCAATTCCTCAGGAAGTTCATAGTCAAAATCATTAAGCAGCATATTAACCTCGTCAGTATAATTTCTTCAGTTTCGTATCCTTGTAGTAATGATACAGGATTTTATCATAGGACCATTTATCGGCATAGGCCTTCGCCCCCCACTGGGACAGCCCCAGGCCATGCCCCCAGCCATAGCCGGCAATCATAACTTGATTCTTTGAAATATTGACATCAAAAAGGGTACTGCGAAGCTTTAAAATCGAGCGCATCTCGTTTCCCGTGATTGTCTTAGTACCCTTGTCACCTTTTACCACAAGGCCCTTAACGCGCCCCGAGGCGCTGCGGTCTGACGCTCCCTTTCCAACGCTCAGCTTTGAGAGGGTCACCTGCTTTACAGTTCCCACGTTTCGGCTTGCGGCAGCCAGCTTATCTGAAAATTCTTTTATGCTATAGTTGACGGTCCACGGCTGTGTGTTAATCTGAAGTTCCTTAGCGGCCTGCAGATACGGCACCTCTGTCCCCCAAACATCTGAGCAGCGTTCCGTCATCCCGCCGGAATCCGTATGGAAATACGCCTCTATGAGCTTATCCTGATAGGTAAGCACCTCCCCATATGTATCTGAAACAGCCTTGTCCGTCCGGGCCGTGGCCGAATCAAGCCCTTCATAAACTTGACAATGGGTAGTATCGCAAAGGTCGTATCCGTCCTTTTCATGCCGGCCACGATGCTTAAGGGCATAGGTCCTTGCCGCCACAGCCTGTGCCTTCAGAGCATCCTCTGGCCAGTCAGGTGGCATTTCCTCTGGCAAAACTCCTCGCAGATAATCCTCGCAAGCCACAAGATTATTGACAACCATGCTGCCCCTCATGAGCTGGATATCAGCGCCTCCCGGATATTCATATCCATTTATCGTGACCTTCATGGTTGAGATTGGTTTCTTTTCCTGGGGGCGGAGTATAAGTCTGGAGGCATTGACCTTTTTTCCGTCCACAACCAGATTACCGTCCTCAACAGTTATCTTCATGGTCTTTCCCGGCGAGAAGAACACTATTCGCTTCTCCGTCTTAGCATCCAGAAGCACGCAGGGCACGCTGACCTGAAGATTTGCCTTAGTCTGTCCCTCGAACACGCCTATCCTCAGTTCAGGCTGCCATGTGCTTTTCTTGGATTCCTCCTGCTTGGTACCATCCGGCTTGGCTTTTTTCGCGCAGACCTGTGACGGCGCCTGTATGAAAAAGGACACACAGCACGCCATGAGTATTCCCGCCGTTAATCCATACCGTCCAAGCTTCATACGACTCCCGCCCCTTTCTTGCTCTGCGCCTCCATAGCGGCCCGTTTCCTTGCCTTTGCCGCCTTCTTCCGAGCCTTCCTGATTTCCCTGCTGTAGCGCTCTTCTTCACTGAAAATACAACCACAATAGGGCTGACGGTACAGCTCCAGCTCATGACTGATATCGATACCCTCCTGCCAGCCCACACGAAAGTCCTCATAATAAAAAGCTACGCCATACTTTTGGGCAAAGAACTCAGAGGTTTCCTTCATAAGCTCATGCTGCTGGTAAATACTGTAGAACAGGGTGGAGGTAAAGGCATCGAAACCATTCTCAGCCGCAAAGCGGGCCGTCTCCTCCAGCCTCCAGGTATAGCACATGCGGCACCGCCCATTCTCAACTGCTTCTGCCGGAAGAGCCTTTCTCAGAAAATCCCGCAGCATATAATTCTTGACACCAATAAACTCCATATTCACCTTTTCAGCGAATTCCCCTGCTGTCTTAAGACGGCGTTCCCATTCCTGATAAGGATGGATATTGGGATTGAAGAAGTACCCCACAGGCTCTATCCCCTTCTCCCTGAGTGCCTTCACAGGATAGCAGGAGCAGGGGCCGCAGCACATATGCAGCAGTAATTTCATTTCATCACATCCAATCCAAATGGGTGCATGCAGATTCCACCTCATCCGCCCCTATGGGGCACCTTCCCCTCAAGGGGAAGGCTTATGCAAATACAAAGTCGATTACAATAGTTTCTCCTGATAGGTACCAGGATAGGGAATCCCCAAATGGTCATAGCCGGCCACAGTAACAACACGACCCCTTGGCGTACGATTTATAAAACCAAGCTGTATCAAATACGGCTCATATACATCCTCTATGGTGTCCGTAGACTCGCTGATGGCGGCAGCAAGGGTATCAAGCCCCACAGGTCCGCCGGCGAATTTCCTTATCATGGTTTCCAGCATACGGCGGTCAGTATGGTCGAGCCCTGCCCTGTCCACCTCAAGCTGCAGAAGCGCCTTATCCGCCAGCGTGTCTGTGATAGTGCCGCTTCCCTCTATCTGGGCAAAGTCCCTGACCCGCTTCAATAGGCGGTTCGCAATACGCGGAGTCCCACGGGAACGGCGGGCAATCTCCACTGCCCCCTTGTCCTCAATTGAGATGGAAAGTATCTCCGCCGCGCGCTTTATTATGTGTACCAAAGCCTCAGTAGTATAGTATTCCAGCCGTGAAATGACACCGAATCGATCCCGAAGGGGCGGAGCCAAAGCCCCCGCCTTTGTGGTGGCGCCAA
>DOYB01000167.1 GCA_003518745.1 Selenomonas sp.
TCTCCCGCATGCACGTCTTCCCCTATTCCCCTCGTGCCGGTACAATTGCCGCAAAAATGACCGATCAGGTGCCTGAGCATATCAAAAAAGAAAGAGTACACCGGATGCAGGAACTCGCAGCGCGAAAGGCTCATGATTTTCACAGGAGCTTTCTTGGGCAAACCGCAAAAGTGCTTTTTGAGACGAATACAGCAGGCATAACAGACGGCCTTACTGACAACTACATCCGTGTATATACTGATTCCACCGTACAAACCGGAGAAATCTACGATGTTTATCTTGAGAAGCCCTACAAAGACGGTCTGTGGGGAAGTCTGCAAAACTCATGAATGGATTTGGAGGATATCATGCACGAGATGGCCATAGCAGAGGGAATTCTGGACATAGCGCTGGACTACGCGAAACAGAATAACGCAAAATATATTGGGGAAATCGGTCTGCTCATCGGAGAGATGTCAGGGGTTGAGCCTGAGGCTCTGGAATTCTCATTTCGCATGATTGCAAAGGACACTATCGCGGAAAAGGCGGTACTGAAGCTTAAGCATGTCCCCCTCATTGGAAAGTGCGGCAAATGCGGACAGGAATTTCACATAGAGCACTATAATTTCTGGTGTCCGGAATGCAAAGACGGCGTACTTGCGATTCTCTCGGGCCGAGAAATGCAGGTAGAATATTTGGAGGTGGACTGAACTTGGAAATTCAGGTTATGAAAAATATTTTAGGTGAAAACGACAGGATTGCTGCTGAAAATCAAGCTCTCTTCAAGGAAAAGAATGTCTATGTCCTAAATCTTATGGGCTCCCCCGGTTCCGGCAAGACCTCCATTCTCGAAAGGACAATGGAGGAATTGAAAAACGAGCTTTCAATGGCAGTTATAGAGGGTGACCTTTTTACCAGCAAGGACGCCGAGCGCATTGAGCGCCATGGCGTTCCCGTCATACAGATAAATACCACAGGCGGCTGCCACTTAGACGCCCCAATGGTGCAGAAGGCCGCCTCCAAGCTCGATCTTGATAATACGGACCTCCTCATAGTGGAAAATGTCGGAAATCTTGTTTGCCCCGCGGAATTCGTGGTAGGTGAAGATGAACGTGCCGTCATCCTTTCAATCACCGAGGGAGATGACAAGCCAATGAAATATCCGCTGATTTTCAAGGAATCCGCCGTAGCGGTACTGAACAAGATTGATCTGCTCCCCTACACTAATTTCAATCTGGAAGGGGCCAGAGAGGATATCTCGACCCTGCATCCCGGTATTGATATCATTGAAGCCTCCTGCACCAAAAATCAGGGAATAGCAGAGTGGTGCGACTGGCTAAAATCACGTGTGGCAAAAAAGAAATGAGGCAGTTACATGACAAATCTCTTTGAGAATGGCACTGATACCCTTATAACAGACGATGTACTCTATCCCTCCGATGTTACCGTACTTGGTATAGGAAACATAATCCTAAGAGACGAAGGCTTTGGTGTAAGAGTACTGGAATATCTGGACAGCCGCTATGAATTTCCGGATTCAGTCCAGCTGGTGGACGGTGGAACCCTCGGAATTGAGCTTACCCAGTATCTCACAGGGACGAAAAAGCTGCTGGTTATAGACTCCATCAACGGCGGTCGGGAACCCGGAACCACATTTATTTTCCGTAATGATCAGGTTATGTCTCATTTTCAGGACAAGCTGTCCGCTCACGAGGTGGGCATACAGGACGTGCTGGCCCTGCTATCTGTTACAGGCAAGCAAATTCCTGAAATAGCCGTAATCGGAGCACAGCCCTGTTCTGTAGAAGCCGGTGTGGAACTCACCGATGAAATGCGGGCTCTGCTGCCAAAAATGGCAGAACAGGCTCTGGACATATTAAAAGAGTGGGGTATCTCCCCCACTCGTGAAAAGGCAGCAACACCCCAGGACCTGCACAGCGTAGCGGAAGAAGCGGTAAAGGATGAGTTTTCCCTCCACTGATATCTGATATCAGTCCGCTCCTTCAGTCAGGCTCTGTCCCTGCTCTATCCCCATACGCTCTGCTTCCCCCGCAGCCAGCTCCACAACCCCCCATGCTCCATAGCACAGAGAAAGCCCTATCCATGGACGGAGCTTCCTTACTATCTTTATAATACGAAACTCCTTGTCCAGATATACCACGTCAATGGCAAACCTCATAAAACACATATGAACGCTTGAGCATGGGGCAAGCAAAAGCCCCTGCCCCTCCGGCAGCCTCTTTCTTCCCATCAGACCGCAAAATCGGGATAAGAATGTGTCTGCCATTTCTATTGTAATCGACGTTCTCTTATCTTTTCCTTCCAGATAAAAAATCTTCTTCAACGCGAATAACTCCTAAAAATATTTTTGTTCAAAACAGTCAGTAAAGTACAGCAACCGAATATATATCTGTTAACAGCGTACGTTCACCTCATCCACCGCTAATGCGGTCCCCCTTCCCCTCAAGGGGAAGGCTTTCAAAGGGTATTAATAGGATTGTGGTCCATCACAGCCACCTTATAAAATGCCGCAGCCGGACACTATTGTCATGGCTGCGGCATTTCATTTCACGATATTTCCATTATAATCGGCAGAATCATGGGACGACGGCGGGTTTTCTCGAAGAGATACCGTCCAAGCGCCTCACGCACATTCATCTTTATGCTGGACCAATCCGTAACCTTTTCATCCTCACATCGCTCAAGCGCCTGTCGTACACGCAGCTTTGCTCCGTCCATGAGTTCCTCGGATTCTCTCACATATACAAAGCCTCTGGAAACGATATCGGGACCTGCCACCACGCGTGAATTGGCCTTGTCCATAGTGACTACCACAATGAGTATGCCTTCCTGGGAAAGCTGCCTGCGGTCTCTGAGTACTATATTACCCACATCGCCGACCCCAAGACCATCCACCATGACCATTCCCGCGGGAACCTTTCCAACTATGCTGCCTTTATCCCGGGTGAACTCCAATATCATGCCGTTTTCGCCAATGAAGATACGTTCCTTCGGCATTCCAAGCTCCTCTGCCAGCTTAGCATGCTTAACCAAATGATGATATTCACCATGAACGGGAATGAAGAACTTGGGGCGCACCAGGTTGTGCATGAGCTTGAGTTCCTCACGGCTGGCATGGCCTGATACATGAATGCCCTCAGAGCGGCCATAGACCACATTAGCCCCCAGCTTCATGAGATTGTCGATGGTCTTAGCCACCAACTTCTCATTTCCCGGAATAGGTGTCGCTGAAATTATTACCGTATCCCCAGGAACAATACCGACCTTCCTATGGTCAGACATGGCCATACGGGTAAGGGCTGACATAGGCTCTCCCTGACTGCCAGTAGTTATGATGACAATCTGATCCATTGGATAGTTATTGATTTCGTCTATATCTATGATGGAGCCCTCAGGAGCGTTAATATATCCAAGTTCCAAAGATATATTCACAACATTCACCATGCTGCGGCCCAGCACCGCCACCTTGCGCTTATAACGTATGGCAGTATCTATTACCTGCTGAATGCGATGCACATTTGAGGAAAAGGTTGCTACTATTATACGCTGCCGCGCATTGTGAAAGGCCTTGTCAAAGGCCTGCCCCACCGTGCTTTCACTGGGGGTATGTCCTTCCCTTTCCGCGTTGGTGCTGTCCGCCATCAGCACAAGCACGCCCTTGTTTCCAAGCTCAGAAAAGCGACGGAAATCCGTCATCTTTCCGTCAATCGGAGTATAGTCGAGCTTGAAGTCTCCCGTATGTACAATCATTCCAACGGGAGTCTTTATGGACAGCCCCACCGCATCCGGTATGCTGTGGTTAACCCTAATAAAGCCCACGCTGAAGCTGCCCGCGTTTATTATGTCGCCGGCAGAAACGGGATGCAGGCTCCCCGAATCCACGCCATTCTCCTTGAGCCTGCCCTCCAGAATCCCAAGCGTAAGCCTGGTTCCATATACCGGAACATTCAGCTGCTTGAGCACATATGGCAAGGCGCCTATATGATCCTCATGACCATGGGTAAGCACTATGGCCTTGACCATCTCCTTATTCTCTATAAGATATGAGATGTCGGGGATAACCAGATCGATACCCAGCATGTCCTCCTCTGGGAACATGAGGCCGGAATCGATTAAAATAATCTCATCCTCCACCCTTATGACAGTCATGTTCTTACCGATTTCCCCCAAACCACCCAAGGGGATTATCTGCAGCTTTTGTATATTTCTTGCCAAACAAAAACACCTCCGAAATTTTATTTCCAACGATTTATATATGTAAATCACTTCTTATGAACAGTTCCTTAAGTCATAAACAAAAACAAGCCAAGACGCCTGTGAACCAGCGCCCCGACCCAGGATCTGATACAGAATAACCCTCTCACTCGTAAAACAGGCCTATTCCCAGTCCCTCTATATGAAATTGCAGAAGGAAACATCAATCCTATCCATAGTATCGCAATGCCCAAAGCAAATCCCGCGGACAGTCTCAACAAGTCTGTTCCGTTTCTCAATCTGCTTCAACATTTCCCTTTCGTCACATGGAATAAATGTCCCCGAATAAATCCGCTCAAATTCATCTCAGCATATTCTATCATTGAATCATGGTGATTGCAAATAAAATTTAAACGAAGAAAACGGGGCTGGTGAACCGAACCGCCCCGTTTTCCCTGCCTAGAGGATGGAAAAGCTGAATAGCTTCAAATCCCACCATAACAGTATTTAATTCAAATCCAGCCCCACGTCGTTTCGGAACTGTATTGCCTCCCCGATATGCCTCTCCGTAATCATATCGGATTTATCCAAGTCGGCAATGGTGCGGCTGACTTTTATGATACGGTCATAGGAGCGGGCGGACATGTGCATTTTCTTGAAGACCTGCTCCAGCATGTTTTGCGCGGTATCCGTTAGGGGACAGAATTTCTGGATTAAGGCGTGATTCATCTGGGCGTTGCAGAAAATATGACGGCGCTTGAAGCGTTGAAGCTGTATCTCTCTTGCGGCAACCACACGTTTTCGTATTTCTGAAGAGGGTTCTGCCTTCGTTTTTGCGCTCAAGTCCTTGTATTCCACTCTTGGAACACGTATATGTATGTCTATTCGGTCTAAAAGGGGACCGGATATTTTTTTCGTGTAGCGCTTGATTTCATTTGGGGTACAGTCACATTCATGCTCTGGATCTCCTGCCCATCCACAGGTACATGGATTCATTGCTGCAATTAGAATAATACTGGAGGGGAAGGTAAGTGTGGCATGTACTCTTGAGACCGTAATCTTCCGGTCTTCTATGGGTTCGCGAAGTACTTCCAGAGTGGATTTTCCAAACTCAGGCAGTTCATCCAGAAAAAGGACTCCGTGGTGGCTTAGAGTTACTTCTCCGGGACGGGGGACACTGCCGCCTCCTATCATGGCAACCATGCTGGTGGTATGGTGCGGACTTCGGAAGGGGCGCTTCGTTATCAAGCCACCATTGCCGGGAAGCATTCCCGCGATGCTGTATATCTTTGTCACCTCCAGCGCTTCCTCCCTGGTAAGTTCAGGCAGGATAGAGCTCATTCGTCGCGCCAGCATGGTTTTTCCGGAGCCGGGAACCCCGACCATGAGCACGTTATGCCCGCCTGCCGCAGCCACCTCCAGGGCTCGTTTTGCCATGAACTGTCCCTGCACATCAGAGAAATCATCAATGAAATCCGAGGATTCATCCGTAGGTGTTTCACGCTTGACGGCAGGGGACAGTTCTCTTTGTCCGGTGAAATATTCCACGAGCTCAATAAGATTGCTGATACCGTATACTTGTATCCCATCTACCAGCAGTGCCTCATTGGCATTATCCTCTGCAACGAAGAGTTTTTCAAAGCCCTGTTCTCGTGCCTTGACTGCCATGGGAAGCACTCCGTGTATCCCCCGAAGCTTTCCTTCAAGGGAAAGTTCTGAAGCAAAAAGGCATTTATCGGTGCTGTTTACGGGGAGCACACCATAAGCCAGAAGCAGGCCAACTGCAATGGGGAGGTCAAGCCCCGAGCTATCCTTGCGAATGTCCGCGGGAGCAAGATTGATTGTTACCTTTTCCTGACGCAGGCGTATACCTGAGTTCTTTATGGCAGTGCGTACGCGTTCTTTTGATTCACGAACCGCGGTGTCAGGAAGTCCAACTATATCAAATCCCGGAAGTCCGTTGGCACTGTCTACTTCAACAGTGATGATGAGTCCGTCTACGCCCATAGTCGTGGCGCCATATGTTTTTGCGTACAAAATAACCACTCCATTCCCGTTTAAACTTCAAAGGCTCCTCTTAGGTGACGGATTTTAAATGTCCTTTCAGAGAAGACATAGACCTCAATAACGTCAAAACGGCAGGGACAACCTTCAATTTGTCCCTGCCGCAAAAACCAGCGAGCTGTTTGTATGATTTTCTGTTGTTTATAATATCCAACCGACTGTGCCGGTGTCCCGCAGGATAAACTCCTTCGGGTCTTGACCTCGATAAAGACGATGGTGTCACCTTTCTTTGCGATGATGTCAATCTCGCCGGTGGGCACCCTATAATTCCTTTTGCAAATGTGATATCCTTGTTCAATCAGGTAGTTTGCCGCGGCATCCTCTCCTGTTTTTCCAAGGCTCTTGTTTTTACCGTTCATTAAATACCTACCTCAAATCATGAAATCACATTCAGATTTCGCGCAGAGCCGATAGCAAGAGAAAATCTTCATTTCAAGCCGGAGCATACAGTGGCTCGAAATATTACAGGCGTCTTTTTGCGTTATTATCCCTGGCTTTCTTGTCGATACGATAGACATAGGCCATAACCTCGGCTATTGTCCTGTAAAGCTCAGGCGGTATTTCCCTGTCAATTTCCAGCGCCATAAGCATGTTGACCAGTGTTTTGTTTTGGTAGACAGGTATGGTGCTTTTCTGGGCAACGGCCAGAATGTTCTCAGCAACATGACCGCGTCCCTTGGCAATTACCCGGGGGGCCTGGTCTTTTTCCATGTCATAGCGGAGCGCAACCGCCTTCTGTTCCGCGGACGGATCCGTTTCCGGATCAGGGCGGATAGTTGAACGCGCGTTTGCCATATACACCACCTGTTCTTTGGTATGCTTGAGGTTGTAATGACGGCAGAACCTCAAGCACACTTAATCAAGCCGCAGCCTCATTCTAAATTTTCGCAGATATCAAATGCTGCGCACTTCGAAAAATAATAAAAGGAATACTAAAATAATCCAAAGTAATTATATCCTTTGCCAGAAAACAAGTCAAGGACTTTTGTCCACTAGAAGAAGAATTTTATAGCTATTACTAAATAAATCTTCGTTCTCCAACAGCGCCAATCTTAAAGTCCTCTAACCGGAGGGATGATGCTTTAAGATTATCCTTCAGTTCAGGGACAAATTCACGGAATTGGTTGGCGGTTTCCGTGTTGGAGAAAAATAGCCGCATATCAAGATGGTTCTCTTCGTAAACACGACAGGTTAGCTCAACCGCACCGATATTGTCAGTAAGCACGCAAAGGCGCAGCCAGGTTTCCTTTCGCTCCATGTTGGTTTCAGGATCCCGCCCATTCTCATCGTATACATGTATGTAAGAGGGGTATGACACATCGTTATCATCTCCAAAGAAGAGGGGAATCATAAAATTCAAGGATCGCTGTCCTCGTACGGAATAGTTTTCTCCTCCCATGGAATGACGCATTGAAGAGACGAAATCAGCAACGTCTCTGCCGGCTTTTTTCAGTTCCCGGCCCTTCATGTTCTTTGCGAAAGCCATATCACAAAGCTGCATGAAGGCCCAAAGTCTGGGAAGGTCGGGCATATTCTGCTGGATGGCCGCCTGTTGTACGGTGGCGGGGACATTTTGCTGGCAAAGACGCAACAGATTTTGTAGATGACGGGCATCATTTTCTGACATAACTCGTTCCTGCCCATTAACGAAGTTCTGCAGCATGGCAGTGTCCTGAGGTGTCATTGTCGCATTCTTTAGCAGAAGCTGCGCAAGACCTTTCATGGTTTCCATAGTTCGAACAGTGTTTTGGATAGGTTGCTGAAGAAGCTGCTCCCTGGCCTGCTGCAAAGCGGCGCTTTGGGATTGCTCCTGACCTTGCGGGGCGGCGCCGCGCCCTTGCCATTGAGGATGCTGTGGCGTGCCATGACGTACCATTATTGGCTCTGGATTGCGGTGGGGAACATTGGATTGATTGCCTGAAAAATCCTGTCCTTGCTGACTGTTTTGATGGGATTGCTGAGTGCCATGCTGTTGGGGCGCATTCTGCTGGAACTGCTGGGTGCCCTGCTGCTGGGGCGCATTCTGCTGGAATTGCTGGGTACCCTGTTGCTGGGGAGCGTTCTGCTGGAACTGCTGAGT
>DOYB01000006.1 GCA_003518745.1 Selenomonas sp.
AATCAGGCAGAGGCCGCGAGAATCGTGGTGGAAATCAAGAGCGAAATCGAGAAGCTGCGTGAGCAGGTGCAGAATATCGAATAGGAGCAGAAAGTAAATGGATATCAAGTTAATAAACATCGGCTTTGGCAATATAGTATCCGCCAATCGGGTTATTGCCATTGTCAGCCCTGAATCCGCGCCAATAAAGCGCATCATACAGGAGGCAAGGGACGGGCAGAAGCTGATTGATGCCACCTATGGAAGGCGTACAAGGGCTGTGGTGATAATGGACAGCGATCATGTTATTCTTTCCGCGGTGCAGCCGGAGACCGTGGCGCACAGGGCGGCAGAGGATGATGATAAGGGTAAGAATGTTGAGCAGTAGGGAAGTTGGAACGATGAAGCAAGGTTTGTTGATAGTGGTTTCCGGCCCTTCCGGTACGGGAAAGGGCACGGTTTGCAAGAAACTTTTGGACAGTATGCCCGAGTTGGCATATTCAATTTCGGCCACCACCAGAAAGCCCAGGGAGGGTGAGGCTGACGGGGTCAACTATTATTTCCTTGAGAGAGAAGAATTCGAAAAGCTGATCGGAGAGGATGGTTTTCTCGAATGGGCCGAGGTCTATGGGAACTATTATGGTACTCCGCTGGCGAAGATACGCGAAAAGCTTGGGGAAGGGCAGGATATACTGCTGGAGATAGACACCCAGGGAGCGCTGAAGGTAATGGAGAAGTGCCCCGAGGGGATATTCATCTTCCTGCTGCCGCCGTCTATTCGGGAACTGGAGCGCCGCATAAGGGGCAGAGGTTCTGAGACAGAGGAGAGCTTGGCCCGACGTCTTGGGGCTGCCAAGGCTGAGATAGCCGTGGGAAGGAAATATGGCTACGCGGTGGTGAACAAAACGGTTGGCAAGGCCGTGGAGCAGATTCGTGAAATACTGGCTGCAGAGCACTGCAGGGTTAAGAATAATTTAGATTTTTTCGAGGTGTTGGAACATGAAGGCAATTGAACCCATGAGCATGGTTAACCCGTCTACGGACGCGCTGATGCGGCAGGTAGACAGCAGGTACGGACTGGTGGTATTGGCGGCAAAGCGTGCCCGCCAGCTTTTGGATGGTGATGAAATCAAGGTGCGTCAGCAGTCCACGAAGGACGTCACGAACGCATTGGAGGAGATTGTGGAGGGGAAGATTTCCTACCAGATTTCCAAGGAAGCGATGAAGTAAAGATGGCCGGTGTACAGGGCAGAAAAATTGTTTTGGGAGTCACCGGAGGAATCGCCGCTTTCAAGGCGGTGGAGCTTGCCAGCAGGCTCACGAAGGCAGGGGCAGAGGTCCATGTCCTGATGTCAAGGGCGGCCAAGGAATTTGTCACGGAGCTGACCTTTCGTGAAATAACAGGCTATCCGGTGGCATCGGATATGTGGGCTAAGAATCAGGAATTCCATGTGGAGCATATCGCTCTGGCAAGACTGGCGGAGCTGGTAATCGTGGCTCCTGCCACTGCGAACCTTGTGGCCAAGATGGCGACAGGTCTGGCAGACGATCTCCTTAGTACGACCCTGCTTGCCACAAAAGCTCCGGTATTTCTTGCTCCGGCAATGAATACGGGTATGTACGAGAATCCTGCGACACAGCATAATCTTGAAATTCTGCGCAGCCGGGGGGTACATATCATAGAGCCTGTCAGTGGGCACCTTGCCTGTGGTGCTGAGGGCAAGGGAAGGTTGCCTGAGGCTGTTGAGCTGGCGGGAATAGTGGAGAGCTTCTTCAACTCCCGTGACAGCCTGAAGGGCAGGAAGCTTATTGTTACAGCAGGGGGAACCAGAGAGCCGATAGATCCCGTCCGCTATATCGGGAACCATTCAAGCGGTAAAATGGGCTATGCCGTAGCGGCAGAGGCCGCCCGCCGTGGGGCTGAGGTGGTTCTTATTTCCGGTCCCACTGCTTTGCCGGATCCTTCAGGGGTCAGTTGTGTCCGGATAGAAACCGCGCTGGAGATGCGTGAGGTTGTCCTGAGGGAATACGGGGATACTGACGCTGTAATCATGTCGGCGGCCGTGGCGGATTACCACGTCAAGGATGTGGCGCCCCAAAAGATAAAGAAGTCCGATGATAACTGGCAGCTTGTTCTGGAACGGAATCCCGATATACTGAAGGAGCTTGGAGCCAATAAAAAGCCGCATCAGGTACTGGTGGGCTTTGCGGCGGAAACCTGCAACCTCATGGAATACGCAAGGAGGAAGCTGGAGCAGAAGAATCTGGATTACATCGTGGCAAACGATGTGACACGGGAAGGGGCAGGCTTCAGTGGAGAGACCAATGTGGCGGTGATCATTTCACGGGACGGAGCAGCGGAGGAACTTCCCCTTATGCGGAAATCCGAGCTTGCCCGCAGGATACTTGACCGGGTTGAAGCCACGTTAGGCGCTTCTGACTCGTGATTTGCATTAATCACGGAAAAGTGGTATACTATCTCAGTGCTTGTTCACGAAAGTAATTATAATTTATATTAAAGGGGATCTTATTATGGCAGCAAAGAAGGAAACAGCTACGAAGGTAGTTAAGGCAGCTGCGAAGCCGGCGGCCAAGAAGACTGAGAAGGCACCTGCAAAGGCATATGTGTTCTTCAACTGCAACGAGAACAAGGAACATGAGTCCATGAACGTCTATCACAACCATGATGTTTATCTCGACTCTCAGGCCTCCCGTAAGGCTCTCTGGGCAAAGGTTCAGGAGCAGCTTGGGAATGTGCACATTGATGAGTGCAATATGGATGCCGTTAAGGAAGCCATTATGTCCGGCAATCCTGCAGACGCTACTCAGTACATGCACTGTGGAGCCATTGTTGAGATGAACCGTCACTAAGGCGTTGTCATCTCATTGGAATTCCGGTTTGGACCGATGGATTGCGGATAATCTGTCGGTCCTTTTTATATCTACAGATTTAAGGAGTAGTTCGCATGACACAGGATGAATTTCATAGCTTGGTGCATTTGGTGATGGATTCCCCGGCCCATCCTCCGGAAAAGCTTTTCGCGGGGGGAATGGATGATTGGCATTCACGGGCCAGACTGGCGCATTTCCTCGGGATGCCGGAAATCGGCAAGACGGATGCGGCTATAGAGCTGTTTCGTTCCGTGGTAGAGGAGACTGTAGATGAAGAGCAGGCAGAGGATGTGGAGGAGAAGGTCTTTGCCTTGCAGAAGCTCAGCAGCATTGAACGGCGTATGGACAAGGGACAGGATGCCCTGCGTCATATAAATGGGGCAATCGAGTTGGCAGAGTCCACCGATTTCCTGTATAAGTTCATCCTTAGGGGTGAACTTTGGGGAGACAGGTGGAATCTCATGCACCATTTGAAGCAGTCCAAGGCCGCGGAGGCAGAGGTTGACGAGCGAATCGAGGCCTACAAGGACATCCCCATCGAGCACAACAGCTATCTGTACTATGGCTACCGTTTCAAGGCCATGCTTGCGGCAGAGCGGGGCGTTACGCTGGTGGCAAAGGATTATATGCACATGGCCCTTCATGCCATGGAGATTCCCGAGGCATATAAGGCGGGTTTAGATAAGGCCTTTTCCCATACCCATGACAACGCCGCGTGGATTCTTAACGAGATAGACAGGGCAACGCCCCCTACGGACAGACTCCACTGGGATATTTGAAGGTCAAAAAAGAGAAGGGGACTGCTGCACACAATGTGCAGCAGCCCTTGTTCTAGTGTCCCGCCTCGTTCATATCCATAATAATTGCCCGCGATGCAGCCATCTGCGTTGTCATCGTCAGTTGGCGTAGCCACCGCTACGCCGCCTTCCTCTTCCTAGCATCTGACTACATATCGAACAATTATTTTTATGTTTCTGAACGAGGTGGGACACTAGGCAACTTTAAGTGATTCAATTTGCAGCATGCATATCTTTGGGCAGAAATTCAATTTTTAGCTGCATTCCCAGTCCACTAGCGAGTTTTTTCAACATATTGAGCGATGGATTCCTTGTTCCACGTTCCAATCTGCTGATATCCCCCTGATTGATGCCAGTTCTGGCTGACAGCTCCGCCTGGGTTATATTTTGTTCCTTACGCGCCTTGACCAGAGCTCTGATGATATCCATTTCAGGCTGTATATCCTCATACTCCTTACGGAAGTCATCATCCTTCATACGTTTTTTCAATGAATCTCTAAAAGTAATCATTTTCCCTCAGTCTCCCTTTCCAAGAAAATCTTACGGTACTTTTGGGCTAATTCTATCTGAGCCTTTGGTGTTTTTGGTTGCTTTTTCACAAAGCCATTTGTCATCACAATAGTCTTGCCTACATAAAAGAAGTACAGCACTCTCGTAATATTAGAACCTAATCTGACTCTCAACTCAAAAATGCCCTCACCTAAATGTTCAGAGTATGGCATTCTCAATGCAGTGCCAGCCTCAGAAAGTACATCCATTAGTCCGTATATTTTGGCAGCCATCTTGTTATCAAGCGAATCGAGGAAGTCTTGTACGGGGCAGTGGTTTTCATCCAACTCAAAGAAGATGATATTGAAATTGTCTTGAGCCATATTCCACCTCCAACTTCATAATATGGTATTTTCACCATATTGTCAATAATGAAAATTTAGGCAATGTCATAATTGCGATTGGCTGGCAATTCGTGGAAGAAGTCACGAAGGATTTGAGTTCTTATCACATCAATAATCTCCATGTCATGTTGCGTTTTTTAGTCTAGAAAAAAAGGGCTGTGCATAAGTGATAAGCACTCATGCACAGCCTCTTCTTATTTTCTACGCCTTTCCGCGAAAAACCGCTTCATAATGTCTGAGCATTCATCCTGCAACACTCCGGCCGTAACCTGGAGCTGATGATTCAGCGCAGGGTTGGAGGTGACGTTGAACAGGGATTCCGAGGCTCCTGCCTTGGAATCGGCGCTGCCGTAGACCACCCTGTCCACCCGGCTCATCACCAAGGCTCCCGCGCACATTGGGCAGGGTTCAATAGTCACAAATAGGGTAAGTCCCGACAGCCTCCACCTGTTCAGCAGGCGGCAGGCCTCCCGTATGGCAATTATCTCTGCGTGAGCGGTGGCATCCTGCCAAGTTTCTCGCATATTATGACCACGGGAAACAACGGTGCCTGATTCATCTACCAGCACCGCGCCAATGGGAATCTCTCCCTTGTCGTATGCTTTTTGAGCTTCCTCCAGAGCCAGCGCCATGTAATGCTCATCCGTTTCCATGAATGTTGACCCCCAGCTGATGGAGGCTCAGACCATCCTGATAGAAGAGGGACTGAGTCGCACGTGTGCTAAGCTCCAGCCGGTAAGGCGTAGGCATAGAGCTTTCTCTGGTCTGATCTTTGCGCATTGCCTGGTTTAGGGTCTGGGCAAATTTCTTCTTCTTGCTGTCCTGATAATTCTCTTTCCGTTCAAAGGGGCGCTCCACATCATAGTCAACACCTTTTATGCGAGCAATCCTCTCAATCCGTTCCACCATTATGATCCCCTCCTTAAAGCCCGCCAATCCGTTGTAGGGCTTATTTATTTTCCATATATGATATCGTATTAATATGAAAAAAATTAAGATATTTCAAAGATTTTTCATAGAAATTTCATCTTTCGCGTAGAAAATTTGTCTTATTAAGAATAGAGAATGGAGGAATTTCGATGGCAATATTGAAACTTAAGCCTGCCTGCAAGGATTATCTTTGGGGAGGACACAAGCTGGCAGATGATTTTGGGGTGGAATATGACGGGCCTGTATTGGCGGAGGCCTGGGCCCTTTCCTGTCATCCTGACGGCCCCTCCGTCATCGTGAACGGGCCGGCTTCAGGTAAGTCCTTGCGGGAGTACATAGAGGCTGAGGGCAGGGAAGTGCTGGGAAGTAATTGCGCCCGGTTCGAGGATTTCCCGATTTTGTCAAAATTTATCGATGCCAAGGACAATTTGTCCATTCAGGTGCATCCAAGCGACGAGTACGCATTAAGGGAAGAGGGTCAGTACGGTAAGACTGAGATGTGGTATATCCTCGACGCGGAGGAGGGGGCATTCCTTTACTACGGTTTCAAGAAGGAGATATCCAAGGAGGAATTCGAGTCCAGAATCCGTGACAACACTCTTTTGGAGGTATTGAACGCGGAGCCTGTACATAAGGGAGATGTCTTCTTCATCGAGCCGGGAACACTTCATGCCATAGGCAAGGGCATTGTGCTGGCAGAGATACAGCAGAATTCAAATGTTACCTACCGCATTTATGATTATGCCAGAGTTGGGGCAGACGGAAAGCAGAGGGAACTTCATATCGACAAGGCTCTGGCGGTTACAGGCCGGAAGCCAAAGACAAAGACTGCCAGCGTATATCCCCATGTGGCTGACTGTGAATACTTCACCGTGGACAAGCTGGTTCTTGACGGAAAGACGCTGAATGCCGCCGGCGGCGAGGTGGGGACTGAGTCCTTCCTGTCCGTACTGGTCCTCGATGGAGAAGGCACTATTGAATGCGGGGGGGAGATGTTCTCATATAGGAAAGGAGATTCAATTTTTATTACGGCAGGTTCAGGAGAATGGAAGGTGGATGGGCGCTGCGATGCTCTTCTGACAACTATACGATGAGTCCGGATAAGGGTTGTAAGACTGCGCCATATCTCATTAAGTTAATCCAGAACCACCCTGGCCCGAAGGGCGGGGTGGTCAAGTCAATCCTTAAGTTAACAACATTAACTATGTCTTATTTTGCTTTTGTTTGTGAGCACAAAAATAGTCCGCGAACCTTTATGGTTCGCGGACTATCAGTATTCCGTGCTTTATGGGCTCCATTTCGGCTGCTTTGCTCAATGTGGTTTCAATGATACGCTCATCTTCATAAGAGAGCCTGGCGCAGATCGCGAGGCTTGAATCGGGGGGCCAGCCCTCTTTCATCAGCAGTTTTGGGATGCTTTGGGAATCGTATTCCCCATCGGTGAGCATTCCCAGGACTGCGTTTTTTTCAAATCTCAGGTCTTCTGTTTTTGGCAGCCGTCCGTGGAAGCTCAGAAGCCTTGCGTTGTGCCATGGGAGGGCAAGGCGTGAGAAGGCCAG
>DOYB01000126.1:0-2066 GCA_003518745.1 Selenomonas sp.
AGCCGGGCTCGAAGGTTACGTTGGCGATGCCGCCGGCGAGAGGTGCAAGGTAACTGTTGCCCACGAAATACTGCATATAGGCTGTATTGGGCTCGCCTTTTGGCCAGACGTTGAAATCAACAGTCTGTACCGGCGTATGGCTCTCACCAAATACAGAGGCAAGCGCTCCCCGGAGCCGCTCCGCGGCTTCCATGCCTGCAGTCGCTTCCAGAACGGAAGGGATGGATCTGAGTTCTGCTTCTTCGACACCCAGATTGAGGGCCCCGGCTACGTGGGCCTTGAGTTGGGGCTCACAACCGGACAGGCACGCAATGGCGCTCACCGTCACGATTTCCCGGTCGGCATGGCTCAGGTTGTTCCGGGCGAAGATGTCGCCGAACAGATGGGCTTTCAAGTAATAGTCTGTCTGGGGCGCAAAGACATAATGGAAGGGGTGACCGGAAAGCCGGGTCTGGATCTCGGTACCCAGTTTCAGTGCATCATAGTCCGCCGGGAGCGGATCTGCTTCGCGGCCGGGTGTCGTATCCAGTCCTTTGGTTTCACGGTCTGCCAGCACGGCCTGGAGCGTACCCAAGGCATTGAGCGAACGCGGGAAGCCCGTATAGGCGTATAGTTGTGAAAGGGCTTCCTTGGCCTCATTGAGGGTGAGCCCGTTGTCAAAGCCTTCATGCAGGCACGCCGTCAGTGCCACCTGGTCACCTTTAGCCTCGCATGCTGCGATGGCTGAGAGGGCCTGTTGTCTGGGTGTAAGGGAAATGGCCATGATCGCCAGGATAAACAGATTCATATTACAGGGATAAAGTTACGGAAATATTTCCTTTTCCGGCTTGCAGGAAGGTCTTCAGCTCATCAAGCGTTCCATATTGCATCTTTCCGATACGGGTATAACTCCAGGAGTTGCTGCCATAGAACAACACAATCTGGTTGCCGCTGTAGAGGATGACATCGCCGGGCTGGGTCGTCATTTGCGAATCGCTGGAAGGAAGCGTCCTTCCGAGTCCACCGACTTTCTCGAAACCGCCATAATCGTGGGCCTCAAAAGTGATGGAGGCCTCCCGGAGGGCCGCCACAAGGGCCCTGGTGGCCACATTATCTTCTATTTTCACCGGGAGGGATTTCCCGGAGACGGTAATCTTGATGGCTGCAGGCATCGTGACGGGCTCTTCTTCTGGCAAATCTGTTACAATCGGATCGGGAATCATCTCACAAGACAGCAAAGTTGGGAGCAATACCAGGGAGAGAATGTTGATGACGAACGTTCGGATCATGTCTTATTTCAGATTCTCTTCAAAAAAGGATTTAATCCTGTCGTAGGGAATTACGCCGGCGACATCGTCGTAGAGATCCACGTGGGAGGCACCGGGGATGATCATGAGTTCCTTGTTTGCGCCGGTCAAGAGGCCAAAGGCGTATTCACTGAAGTAGCGGCTGTGTGCCTTTTCGCCGTGGATGAGGAGCACGGGAGTCTCAATCTCTCCGGCCCAGGCCAGGAGGGGCTGGTTCAGGAAACTCTGGCAGCCGATGATGTTCCAGCCGTCGGTGGAGTTGCCGCTGCGCTCGTGATAGCCCCGAGGAGTCTTATAGTAAGCGTGATAGTCCTTGACAAACCAGGGGGCATCCTCAGGAAGGGGGTCGATGACACCGCCGGCACGTTCATAGGTACCTGCGGCATAGTCCTTCGTACGCTGGGCAGCCAACGCCCGGCGCTTTTCCTGACGCTGTTCGGGCGTATCCTCGCTGGCGAAATAGCCTTCCACATTGACCTTGCTCATGTCATACATGGTGCTTGTCACGGTAGCCTTGATACGCGGATCAAGGGCCGCAGCATTGATGGCCATGCCGCCAAAACCGCAGATGCCTATGATGCCGATGCGTTCGGGATCAACCAGATCGCAGGTGGAAAGGAAGTCCACTGCCGCAAGGAAGTCCTCCGTATTAATGTCCGGGGAAGCCATCCTACGGGGCTCGCCACCGGATTCTCCGGTATAGGACGGGTCAAAGGCAATGGTCAGGAATCCGCGCTCAGCCATGTGCTGGGCGTAGAGTCCGCTCGACTGCTCCTTCAC
>DOYB01000126.1:2119-2505 GCA_003518745.1 Selenomonas sp.
CTGCTCCTTCACGGCGCCGAAAGGACCGCTTACCGCAATGGCGGCAAGCTTGCCTTCCACATTTTTGGGAACATACATATCGGCCGCCAGTTCGATGCCATAGCGGTTGTGGAAGGTGACCTTGCTGTGGTTCACCTTTTCGGATTGGGGAAAGGTCTTGTCCCATTCCCGGGTAAGCGTCAGTTTGTTCATATTCTTGTCAGTATTCGATTGGCAGGCAAGCAGCATCAGGGATGCGGCGCAAACTGCAAGGATGGATTTGATATTCATACCGTTGATGTTTGATGGTGCAAAGGTAGGCGGTCTTTCGGAGATTCTTTAACCGATTTTTGTCCGATTTCTACCAATATCGCAGAACTTTACGTATTTTTGCGGAAAATCATACC
>DOYB01000247.1 GCA_003518745.1 Selenomonas sp.
CGCCTTGGGCCGGAACGGTTCAAGCATGTGGTCGAGCGGATGGAGAAAGAGCCGGAAAAGCGCGAGCTCATTTGCGAGTGCGAGAATGTCACGCTTGCGGAGGTGGAGGAGATAGCGGCAGAACCGTCCTGTTATCAGCTAAACGATATCCGCCGTCGTACCCGTATAGGTATGGGAACCTGTCAGGGCAACTTCTGCGCTCTCCGCAGCGCCGCTGTATTTGCCAGGTGCGGAAACAATGAAGAGGCGAGGGACTCGTTAAAGCAGATGAAGGATTTTCTTCAGGGCCGTTGGAAAGGCATTCGCCCATTGCTGATGGGACGTGCTCTAAGGGAAGCTGAGATGACAAGGGCGCTTTATGAGATAAACTTTAACCTCTGCGGTGAAATAAAAGGAGAGGAAGGGAAGCAGGCATGATACATTCAGATACGGTTGTCATAGGCAGCGGATTTGCCGGGCTGATGTCTGCTCTTGTAAGCGCGAAAAAGGGAAAGAAGGTTACACTTTTGACCTGCGGCTCAGGCACTCTTTCTCTCAATAGCGGTACTATTGATATTTTGGGCTACGATGCCGGGCATAAATATGTTTCGTCTCCCGGCAAAGCCATACCGGATTTGCCGACGAATCATCCCTATCACAAGATAGGGATGAAGCTGCTGGAGGAATCCATCGAATTCTTCTTGAAGGTCACGGAGGAATATGGCTTGCCATACCATGGCGGCCTTGATAAGCAGATTTTGGTGCCTACCGGCGTAGGAACCTTGAAGCCCACAGGTTTGGCTGTTGACTCCATGGACAGCGAGTGCCTTGCGGGTATGAATAGGCTTGTGGTCGCGGGCATTAAGGGCTGCAAGGACTTCTATGGGGATATGGTCGCGGAAAACATCCGGAAATTCCTTCCCCAATTTGAACAGTGCGAAACAATTTTGATTGATACCGGACTGGCCGTAGGCCGGGATATCACAACTCTTGACGTAGCCCGCTGGATGGATTCCGAGTCCGGAAGGAAGCAGTTCCTTGAGCAGTTGAAGCCACATGACGGCGCTGATGTGGGTTTCCTCATTCCGCAGATTCTGGGAACGGAAAATAATCAGTGCGCCGAGATAATAAAGGGACGTATTGATGGCAAAATCGTGGAAACCACATGTTTGGCTCCATCCGTAAACGGACTTCGCCTGAAGAAACTCCTTATGAGGGCCCTTCGTTCTTTGGGAGTGGATATCATAGAGGATACGAAGGTAATCGGAGCCATTAAGGAAGACCGCAGATGTACCGCGGTTATCGCAAAGGCGTCGGTTCGTGAGAAGAAATATTATGCCGACAAGTTTATTCTTGCCACAGGTGGCTTCTACAGTGGCGGTATTACAATGCGCGAGTTTGATCAGCCCAAGGAAATGATATTCAATCTTCCTGTTTGGTTCCCTCAGGGGGAAGAGAATTGGAGCAATGCCCGGCTCTTCTCTGACAAACCGCAGGGCTATGCCTCCACAGGCATTTTGACGGACGAATCCCTTTGTCCGGTGGATGATAAGGGAAGGCGCGTGTATGACAACGTGCACGTGGTGGGAAGGAACCTTGGCGGATATGACTTCTGCTTCGAGCATTCAGGCAACGGAGTGGCGTTGGCCTCGGCCTATAAGGCCGCCTGCCTGTAAGGGGGTGTAAAGGATGAGTGATAAGACTATTGAGAATGAAGAAGAACTGGCGATATTTACGGGAGATCACTGCCTTTCCTGCACCTCCTGCATGTCATGTTGTCCTGTGATGGAGGCCTCAAAGGAATTCAGGGGCCCAAAGCTGGTGGGACCAGCCCATGGGAGACTGCGCTTCTCACAGGCGGATTTCGAGGATAGCTTGGATTACTGCTCTAACTGCAAGATTTGCGATATGGCATGTCCCTCCGGTGTGGCGATATCCACCCTTAATATGCTCCAGCGGGCGGAATACTACAAGAAGCATCCCCATTCGAGACGGGATGATATGCTTGCCCATGGGGAACGCATGGCGAAGTTGCTCCGCATGGTGCCCTTTGGAACGTCATGCGCGAATATCGGCATGAAAATCGGCAAGAGCCTTGGCGTGTTCAGCTCCTTGGGAATCGCAGGGGAGCGGGATATGCCCGCCTACGCCCCAAAATCATTCCTGTCCATGTTCAAGGATATAATGCAGAGTCCTTCCGAAAAGAAGGTAGTTTTCTATCCCGGCTGCTTCATCAACGACAATGAGCCTGAGGTGGGGGTGGCCTTTGTGAAGGTCATGCAGAAGAACGGCTATGAGGTTCTGGTGGATACGGGCTTCAACTGCTGCGGGTCTCCTATGGTGGTTACCGGTTATTTTGATGAGTCAAGGGAACATGCAATGAACAATGTGAAGCGTATTCTGGCATGGAAATCAAAGGGGATTCCGGTGGTGGCATGCTGTACCAGCTGCTCAATGATGCTTAAGAATGAGTATTTCGAGCTCTTTGGGGAAAAGGAAATGCGTGAGGCAGGCAGTAACGTGTACGATGCCTTTGAATTTCTTGAAATCCTTGATGAAAACGGAGAACTCAACAAGGACTATAAGCAGTTTACGGAAAAGCTTCTCTATCATGTGCCATGTCATTTGAAGGCACAGGGCTTTGGCACTCCCGCGGCCAACATTCTAAGGGAGGTGCCGGGAGTTGAGGTAGAGCCGGCAGATGCGGGCTGCTGCGGTATGTCAGGCAACTATGGCTTCAAACAGGATAAATACGAGATTTCTATGAAGGTAGGGGCGCGTCTCTTTGATAAGATTCGCGGCTCCG
>DOYB01000116.1 GCA_003518745.1 Selenomonas sp.
TATTGACCATTTTCTCCAGAGGACTAATCTCAACCTTGTCATTAAGGCTTGGATTTTTAGTGCCGCATAGCACTTTAACCTTATCGGTTACAGGAAGGAAATAGTTGTTCAGTGAAATCGGTGAAAGGAAATCCACATCCCTGACTGCCTCAACTATAGTACTCTGAGGCTCAAGGTTGAAGAACACGGACATATCTCCAAACTGAAGATCCGCGTCTATAATACCAACCGGAGCACCGCTTTTCTGAGCAAGGCTCATGGCCAAATTCGCTATTAGGGTCGTCTTGCCGCTCTTTCCCTTTGGACTGAAAAAAGCGATCATCTGGGAGGCAACCTCCATACCGCTCTTTCCAAAGGTGTCGACTGCCTCACTGAGCTCCTCGCTGGTAAAGGGTTTCACAAGGTATCCCCGCGCACCCTCCTGAACCATGCGGCTTGCCACTTCAGACTGCCAATGATCCCCCAGGCAAATAACCGGAACATTAGGAAAGGCCTGTAAAAACTCCTTCAACAGATCCATGCCATTCCCCTGCTCAACATCCAGGAGAATCAAATTGGGCTTGAACACGGCACCCTGTCCAAGGGCATCCATTGGATCCTGATAGCGGGCAGCCAGTTGAAATCCCTCAGTATTCCTGATGACATTGGCCAACTGCTCCAGAACAAGCCGGTTCCCCTCCACCAGCATTACATTATATTCCATCCGCTATCACCTCCTATCCGAACAGCCTGCTGAACCAGCCTCCGCCTGAGGACTTCTCTTCGGAGTGAAGCTCACCGGCACTGCGATTGGTATAACTATAAACCAGTTCCCTAAGACTTTGGGCAAGCTCAGTCCTATCGTCATCCAGCACAAGTGGAACTCCGGTCTTGATGGACTTGCTGGCAGCACCGAAATCATTGGGCAGGATGAAATCAAAGGGCACTCCCAAAAGCCTCTCCACGTCCTTCATCCCAATACGAGTCTTCGCATCACTGCGGTTCAAGACTATACGAAGTTTGTTCTCATCATAGTTAAGACTCCGCAGTGTGTCGCTGCCTATCTTCATGTTCTTGATTGTCGGTATGAAATCCACGATTCCAAGGAACGTCACTATAGTACTGACATCCAGCAGCATTAAATTCAATGTGCTGAACATAGACGTAGTATCTACTATAACGAAATCAAACATGGATTGAAGCCGGCGAAGCGCCGTTTTGATAGCCTTGTCCGACATGTTATAGGCTTCCTCGAGCTTCAATGGAGCCGGCAATACATAAAAGACCGTTTCCTCGTAGGCGTAGGGCATAATGAACTCCTCTACCGGACAGTCATCCCCCTGAACATTTATAGCCTGCTGAACATCCGCTATGGTCTTTTCAGGCTTAAGCTGGAGGTAGTTACAGACATCCCCGAACTGAAGGTCAAGATCGACCAAGCACACCTGAGCCTCAGTACGAGCCAACTCAGCAGCCATGTTTATGCTGAGTACGGTCTTGCCTACGGCAGAGGCCGTACTGAAAATCGTCAGCACTGTACCGTTGATTCTCTCCTCAGCCAAGTCTATCCCTCCTCACTCACTTCTTGGCGTCACGTTTTTCCAGCTCTGTCGTGTCCCTCAGAACGTCCTGATTCAAATTCTTGCCAAGAATAGATCCGCTTTCCTTCGTAAGCTTAGTCTTTTCCTCATTTCCGGTGGGCTCGTTCCGCTTCTCACGATCTGCTGCCTCTTCCTCCTTAGTGGGGATTGGCGCGTTCACATCAACATCCACTTTCTCATTGTCATTCTGTATTTCCTGGCTGTAATATTCCTTCGCAGGCTCAGACATACGGACAGGGGTTGTCTCATTAACTATGTTGGGTCTTATCAGAATCATCAGCTCACGCTTGTCCTTTACGGTTTCACGATACTTGAATAGTTCGCCAAGAATCGGGATATCACCGAGGAAGGGAATCTTCGTGAGGGATTTCTGTTCCTGACTGTTCATCAGGCCGCCGATGGCCATCATCATGCCGGAGGGCACGTTGATTACCGCGTTAGCGGTACGCTTTGTCATGGCCGGATATGTGGAGCCGTCAATGGTAACTGCATTGGTGTAGTCCGGGGCACTCACCTCAGTCTCAATCTTTGAGGTTATATTATTATCCTTGTCAACAGTGGGTTCAATATGAAGAATAATACCATAGTCTTTCCATGTAATACTCGTAGTGTTATCGCTCTTGACAGGATAGGGAATGGAACCGCCCACCACGATATCTGCCTTCTGTCCGCTCATTGTAGTTATATTAGGACGGGACAGAATCTTCGCCTTCCCGCTTGTTACCAATGCCTGAATCATCACGTCAATCCTTGGAAACGTCCTGCCAAAGTTGTGAAAGTTCTGGCCTCCGTAAAACACACCTTCCGTACCGAAGGTAACAGTAGTGAAGCCCGTATCCGAGTCCCGTGACACACCGCTTGCCTGGGCATAATGGAATCCCAAATCCTTTTTAGCACTGGTGGAAACGTCAAGCACCAGCGCCTCAAGATTGATCTGGCTCGGATTGGACATTTCCAGTAGGTTTATAATGCTGGTGCGCGGCGCCGTTTTCGTAGTGCCGTTGGCTTCCTCTTTTACGGAAGCATTATCGTTGATATACATCGACGCGATGCTTTCCGCGTACTGCTTCTCATACTGGTTCAATACGGTTCCCGTCAGCAGGATCTTGTCTCCAACCTTTTTGACCTTCACGTTCGGCATGTTTATGGCCTTTTCTATCATATCGGCCATACCGCTGTCTGACGCTGAGACCACAATGTTGAACTCCTGCCGCATACCATCCTTGGTCCATACCGTCAGCGCCGTGGAGCCCACAGCAAAGGCCACCACATTAACCGCGCTTGCTCCCAGTATTCTCACATCCGCGATAGAAGGATTCCCCACCGCCACACGTTCTATCTGGGCGCCTGTATTCAAATAATAGGTCTGATTGATTTCCAGCCATATAGGCTGGGTTGCAGCATACACAGGAGCCTCTGCCGCAAGGGCAACCGATGCAGACAGCACTCCGGCCAATATACTCGTTCTCATTTTACGCATCAGTCATTCACCCCCACAACACTTGAATCCACTCCGCGGATTACTTCGATAGAGCTCTCATATGCGGGCGCCGGAGCCGAAGCCGGAGCCGCAACAGGCTCATTCACTCTGACACTGGGCGCTGGCGCCTGTGGCTGAGGAGCAGCCGGTGCCGGCACATCATTGGACAGTATAGAGTAATCGGTCTTCAATACGAACATATCCTTCGGATGAAGTGGTCGAAGGGTCAAATATATGCTGCCCTCCTGCATGGCAACAGCAAGCTTGAGAGCCTCATCCGGAGTAAGCGCAAACGTAGCTGTTGCCATAGCTTCAGCCGTTGCCTGAATGTCACCGTTATTTTGCTCGCCCTTCTTGTCCTTATTCTCCTTCTTCTTATCATCACCAGACTTATCATCGCCTTTAGCCTTGTCATCCACAGGCGCGGCAGTCTTAGGCGGATTGGCGCTCTTATTGATTCCCAAAAGCATCACATTTTGGAGGATAATTTCTCCTGAGATTCTGCCATTACCGCTCTTATTCTTAATCAGCATAATGTCCACGTAATCTCCGGGACGCGCAAAACCGGCAACACCAGTGACATCAGAAATTCCAATGGAAAAAGCACGGCAGTCCGGTGGAATAATGCCCGGAAAACCTGCCATCTTAGGATCCACATAAACCTTCTGATTGGTGAGGACGTCCCCCTTCTGTATGAACACGCTTGCAGGATGATTTATGAAAATTTTCATATCATCGACAGCTCCCTGAGGAACCATTTCCTCCGGTACGTCGATAACCTTCAGCATATCTGACTTCACAATAGCCCTCTGTGGAATATCCCGATTTGCCACAACGACCTTTCTCGTGTTGACCTGCTGAGCAACGACCTGCGCCTCGGGCTTCTCTCCTACCCCTGCTCTCGAAAGCGTGACATACACAAAAACTCCCAACAGGCAGCTAGTCAAAAAGGCAAGAAATAGTAACTGCCTGTAATTGAGCTTTTCAGTCATGTCCCGCAAACGCTGTGAAAATTTTCCTTTCGCTGGCATGTTCGACCATCCTCCGCTTTGGAACCCTCGAGAAACAACGTGATGCTTCGCATGTATGAACTTCCTTTATCCGAGCCATTTTATACATCAGTGCTATGAATCACTTCTCAGCCTCGCCAAGGAAAATTAATCCCACACAATATATCTCGTTATTTTTCTCAAATTCCTTAATGAATAATTCCTGAATTGACAAAAAATACCCAAATTGGGTATGATGAGCCTATGATAACACATTTTCCATTCGTTTTCTATACATAAGCCTTGAAAAATATCATGATTCCTGTCTTTTTTAGAGACAAACTCCGAAAAGGGGGGTTATACTTGTTGTTCATTTATAATTCGACAAGCATCGTCTTTTTCCTTCTACTTTATATAATTTCCGATATCGCGTCCCATTGGATTGACAGTCTATATCAAAAACAGCCCCAGACTCTGAGCTACCCCGCCAGCAGGGAACAACGGGCTTATTACAGAAAAGGTTTTCTGTTTATTGCCTCCTGCGCCCTGCTCCTCTTTTTCCCTTCCTATTCCGTTTCCGTGTTCATGTATCAGCTTGTGCTTGCATACTTTCTGCTGCTGGTGATTTGCACGGACTTTGAGCAGTATGTCATATTCGATAAAATGCTGCTGCCCTTTGGCATAATTGCCTTCCCCATGATTTTTTTCATGGAGCTGCCGCTGCTTGATCACTTGGCATCAGCCTTCGCCGGAGGCGGGCTTTTCCTACTCCTGGCAATCCTTACACGTGGAGGGATCGGCGGCGGAGATATCAAACTCATCTTTGTACTGGGGCTATGGCTTGGAAGCCGCCTGCTTATGGGCACGGTAATCCTGGGCTTCTGTCTGGGAGGTCTGGCCGCGCTTTTCCTGCTGCTTACGAAGCAGAAAAAAAGAAAGGAATTCTTCGCCTACGGACCTTACTTCTCCGCAGCCGCTATCTTCCTTTCCTTGAAGAGCCTGTCCTAATTCCCTGTAATCATTCGCCACGGACAGGCACATACAGCCGGCATATCACGTTTCCCTTATCATCCTTCTGCTCAAATATCATTCGATATTCAGGATCATGGGGAAGCATGATATATACTGCCCCATCATCGGGAACGACCATAATATGGGTAAAGCCGTATCTTTCAAAAACGTCCTTATAGTACAGTTCTCCATTCACAATATCAAAATACTCCTTTATGATATTATTTTCACCATGATGATTGGCTGGGGCAAATACCTCCGGCCTAGCATCCACATAAGCTTTTATCCCACGATATTCCACATATGCGCCGCTGTTGAATCCAGTCCACACGACCATGTCTGAGGGACTTTCATACTCCAGCATGAAATCAACAGTTTGGCGATAGCATTCACCGTAGTCGTCTTTAATCTGCTCCGTATACCAACAGGCAAAACCGGTAAAC
The DNA here is from genome assembly GCA_003518745.1 of Selenomonas sp. GTDB lineage: Bacteria > Bacillota > Negativicutes > Selenomonadales > Selenomonadaceae > UBA9786. Next base: position 5,504 of record DOYB01000116.1, read on the forward strand.
AATATCAGGCAAACCGGCGGTATCAAGCTTTTTAATCGGAGAATCGATACACGATAATCGAAGATTCTGCCATTGACCCTGTATCCCAGTAAAAAGCAGAAAAAACACAGGGCCATAAGAACAAAATACATCTTTACCAAAAGAGGCAGTTCCAATGCGCCTTGCGGAAATTTAACAATCAGTAAATATACCGCTAGGATATATAGCAACAGAAAAGACATGGCCTTGACGCCAGCATTTGTTTCCACCGTCTTTTCCATCAGCACAGACTTCCATGTGCTATATCCATTGGCTATCGGAAAGGTACCAAGCATAAGGAAAAGAAACATATTTCTGACTGCAAAAAATCCCATCAAAGCTGTACCAATGGAAAGGAAGATGTACTGCATAGGCAGTTTGTTTCTAGCGTACATAACAATCAAAAAAGCTGTAAGGAAAAAGAGTATGTATTCCGACTTCAGCGTAGCAGGCCTTATTTCATTGATAAACCCATGTATTTCAGGGTCATATGAATAAAATACAAAGGTCATCGCCTCCCACCCGTAGGGGTTGCAGAAGCCCGCAACAAAACTGCCGATTCCTGCAACGGATATCGGTACAATCGAAAAACCTGTGCCGAATGTGGATGGCTTCAGTTTCCCAAGCAAATTCGCTGCCAGATACGGAAGAAGCAGAATGAACAGCATTGGCCATAGAGCCGCATGTATATTCGCAAGAATCACTGAAATGACGGGGAGTGGCAATAGCCACTTCCACTTATTTGTTGCAACGTACTTTTCCAGGCAAATCAATTCTGCTAAAAAGCACAACATAGATAAAATCTGAGGACGTGTTGTAATGAAGGCCTGGCATGCAGCAACTCCGGTAAAAAATGTCACAACAAATGATATATGCCTATTGCCATTGCTGACCACCATGCACAATCTGTAGTACATATAAAATAAGCATATGCCTATCAGACAGGTGAATGTAAGCAGTCCAATTTTCCCGAACTGTTCAAAAATATTCCAGAAAACTACATCCGTCATCCACTGCTCCAATACAAAATGCAGTCCCTCGTGCATGCTGAAAGGCTCAGTATGTGGGATACCATGCTCTGTCACATATTTCCCACTATTGAGTATGAACCACACATCCGAATTAAGTTTCCAGCGCTGGAATAGAACCGGCATAAGCATAACCGAAAAAAATAGCCCTTTCGTCCCCCATCTATAGACCCTATCCATAACATCAATTCCCTGCTTCCTGTTTTTCAAGTGTCATACGTATCCCATGAATCCCATAATATCTGGCATATGCCGCATTCTTCCAGTCCTCAGGATTCTCCTTCAGGGATGCCGCCGCCGAATGGAATCCGCTGGCCGGATATACCCAATCGGGCGTATCTATACGGTGGATTTCCAATAGTTCCTTCGTGCCACCTTTTTCCTGCTTGAAGCGGACAACTGTTTCCTTGAGTGCCGCATCGTATTGGCTGTACTTTACCCATCCATAAAAGGAAACACAGACGGTGAAAATGAAGTAGACTGCGCTGAGCATACATACCATACGCTTGAAGCCGTCCTTCCATGGGCTGCAATTCATCTCTCCCTGCAGCCTGGCCACAATGCACGTCGCGATAATCAGGTATAAAAGGCTTGGGAACGAGCTGCGCAGTGGATATTCCGGGAACAGCAGCATAACCGCATTGGAGCAAAAGCTCAATGCGGCAAACCCCTTTATTACCGCAAATTCAGCGTCTGCCGTGTCTTTGTCCATAACCGGTCTCAGCTTCATCAAGCCGCTGAACAAGAAAATCCACAGTGGCAGTTGAAACGTCAAGGCTGTGAAAAACGAAATCCAGTTAGCATGGACATTGCTGACGAAATCGTTGGAGTAAATTCCAAGGGCTACGTCTTCCGACAAGCGCACAAAATTTCCCGGGGCTGCCATCAATAAAATGTAGCCTGCTATGAGACCGGACACTCCCCATACTGCCCATGATGTAATCGGAGGCTGACGCCTGTGCTTTTTCCAAAGCATGGCCATCAACAGGAGGATTACCCAGCAACCTGTATTTTCAGTTGTCCATCCCGCAAAAATTCCAGATATAAACATAAAAAATCCACATATAGATAATCCATCTATACTTGGATGACCGGTTCTAGCATACCATTCCCTAACATACGGCAACATAAAAGCCAGCATCAACACTGATGGCCAAATATAATTACAGAAACCCGTCAACCATAGAAACGTATCTGAAAACCCAACGGAAAGCGCCCAAAGCATGAATACTATCCAGCACAGCTTTGAAGGAGAAAAAAACGCATCAATTTTCCCTCGATTTGAAATCCAGTATATCTCAGCCACCATCACCACAATAAGAAATGCGTTGAAAATATTGAAGTATTCCTTTCCATGCCAGAGAAAGAAAAACACGGGAATGAAGTTTACCAAGCGGCCACTGTGAGAAAGATAATGTTCCCACAATGAGCAGAAATAATCATGCCAGCTTTCAATCCTTCTTGCTGTTTCAGGCAACGGCCCGTAGAAAGTCTGTCCCTCTTCCCAAACAAAGGAGTATATATAATCGTCTCCGAATCCCATCGGTATCAAGGAATTTGCCCCATACACAAGGGCAAAGGTCAAAAACAAAATAACAATTCCCGGAATATTTGCCTTGCTTATCTTATAGAAACACATTGCTCTAACTCCCAAATTCAAAAATCGACTAAATTCAGCGAAGTCAAAACTCCCCTGAACGAGTCTCATTTTATCCCTAAACCACCCCCATGTCCATATACATGCCTGCTTTACAGCCGTCAATTATTTTCCCATGATTCCTTGATGAATTTAAAGAAAAGTTGTAGAATATTACAAGAGATTACAAAATTGAGCAAAGGCAGGTGAATATGCGGGGTTCCTATTGAGAATTTCGCAAAGTACTTATGAAATCATCCGACGCATTCTGCCGTCTCATCGCTCCCATATCCGGCCAGGTGGTGGATTTGGATCAGGTTCCGGATCCCGTCTTCTCTGAACGTATGACAGGAGACGGTCTGGCTATTCTGGCTGAGGATGATGAGGCCCTTGCCCCCTGTGACGGGACTATTTCCCTGTTGTTTGACGCTATGCATGCCTTTGCCATGACTACTGAGGATGGCATCCAGATCTTGGTGCATATAGGGCTGGACACTGTCATACTGAACGGTGAAGGAATTCAAGCGCTCCACAAGCCCGGCGACAGGGTGACCGCCGGAACCCCCATCCTGCGCTTTGATTTCGACCTGATGCTCAAGAAGCAAATCGACTTGATTTCCCCGTTGATCATCGTCAACTACGACAAGGTTGACAAGCTAAAGCTCCGTCAGCCGGGAGACTTTCTAAAGGCCGGCATCGACACCGCAATTAAATATGAACTTAAATAAAATGGGCCGCCACTTTTCAGTGGCGGCTTGTTTCATCCTGTCCCATAAGGAAATCCACGACGTTGATATTCCGGATTCCGTCAAAATCCCTTTCTCCTGAACGATCCATGGTGAGCACTACCTTCTCATACTGATCCGGTATCCCCTTAAGGGGACGCAGGACGCGCTTCCTCACCCCATCATCCTGTATGCTGGAAACTACCTGATAATAAACCTTCCAATCCGGCCTCATGGCCACGAAGGTGACCTCCATGGTACCGAATTTTCCAGCGTAAATCTCATACCCACGACGCAAAAGCTCAAGGCACACGGCATTTTCTATCATCGCCCCGTCCTTTAGATGAGTAAATTCCTGAAGCATATTGCTGAGGCCAATGTCCGCCGCGTAGAACCGCTCAGAACCATTGACCTCGGCCTTGGTCCTGATATCATAGCGGCGTACCCTGTGGAACATATACGAATCTGACAGCATTTGCAGATAATTGTCCATGGTGAATCCCGTGGTCTTCCGCCCAACACTTGACAGATATTCATGAATCCGCTTCGCGGTAACAGGCGTACCTACGTTTGAGGCGAGGTACCTGGCCATGGTGTCGATAAGGTCAGGGTCACGCACCGCGTACTTCTGTACCACATCACGCATAAGGGCAGTATGATATATGCCCGAAAGCATCATGGGAAGGAGCTCCTGCCTGTCAGACAGGGAAAGCGCGATGGGCATGCTTCCATATTTAAGATATCCCGGAAACAGGAAGTCCCTATCCTCTTCCTCAACATCGGGAATAGCTGCCAGATAGTCGCGAAATCCCACGGGCTGTATTCGTATCTCCGTATAGTTCCCCGAAAACAGCCTACGGAAATCCTCGGAAAGAATCCCTTTGTTCGAGCCTGCGATATAGATATCCATGGGAGCATCCACGAAAAAGGCATTCAGCGCCTTCTCCCATCCTGGAATCCTCTGAACCTCATCAAGCAGAAGATATGTATGGGGAAGTCCCTGCACTTTTTCATATATATGATTATAAAGAGTCTGATAATCCTTTATATAATCATACTGCGGCTGATCAAACTGAATAAAAATAATCTGCCAGGATGGCACCCCCGCCGCCTCAAGATAGTCAGAAAATCTCGCAAGCAAAGTAGACTTTCCCAGTCCGCGAAGACCTGTAAGAACCTTGACAGACATTTCGTCCTTTAAGTCTATCATTTTTTCAAGGTATATTTTGTTTTTCATTAAAATCCACCCATTAATCACACCTTGGCACGTTTTTGCTTCTTACTTTAGGAATTTATTATATTCATAGTTTAACTTCTATCTATTCGTTAGTCAATACTGCAAATAAGCATTTACTTCCTTCTGCAGCTTGCTTAGAGCATTATGGAAGGGTACGCTCCCATTCAGAATTTTACGGATTTCATTATCTGCCAGCATCATAGCCCCCTCATAGCGCGGGAACCTTGGCGCTGTCTCCGATTCCTCCATGACATCGCTCACAGTGCCTATATCCATGCTTCCCTGCCCAAGCATATCACGCCCCAGCACTTCCTCTGCCTCTTTCGAGTTCATTACATCCCTTCGGGGAGACAATCCCTGGGACTCCTCCAGCAGGAACTGCTGCTGCCCATAGTCAAAGCAAAGCTTTCTGAGAAATTCCCACGCCAGCTCCTTCTGGGAGGTTCTTGAGCTTATACCCACTAGCAGGGTTCCCAGTACGGTAGTGTTCCTTCCGGAAGGCCCCGCAGGGAGCTTGATGCAGTCCCACTCAAAGGATGTGTATTTCTTTATACGCCATGGATAGGGCTTATAGGTGCGGTACTCCGCGACGGTGAATGGACGAAAGGCAACCTTTCCCGTATCAAAATCCCTTGCTGTAACATCACGTCCCTTCTCTATAGCCCGAAGCTCAAGCATGAACCTCATAGTCTCTTCCATTCTGCTATCCGCGAAATATGAGGCCCTTCCATCCTGCCTGAAAAGCTGTCCCCCATTGGTCATCACGGCATCCTGCCAGGAAAAGTCGTAACAGCCGAACTGATCCAGTACGCCATCCCCGTCCGTGTCTCTGGTCACGCGTCTGCATATATCCAGGAAATCCCCCCAGTTCCAATCATTGGCCGGAACGGGGATTCCCTCCTTTTCCAGAAGAGTCTTGTTTACGAACATTAAGGTAGGGTTGCACTCCACCGGCAAGGCCTCCTGTACCCCATCATACATGCCGTATGCCAGAGCGGCAGGATAATAGGCCTCGGTCATTGCCTCTCCCTTCCGCATCCAAGGCGTCAGATCCATCAAGGCCCCCAAAGACGCGTACAGATTGAAGTCATCGGACAATATCAGGAACACGTCCGGTTCACTGCCCTTTATGAACTCCTCTGCCAGCCATTCCGAGTAATCTTCCTTTTGGATTCCGCTGACGTATTCCACCTTCACCCTGTCATGGTCTTCCTCAAAGCTTCTTATGGCTTCATCCACTACCACATAGGAATTGCCTGTGGGAACATCCCAATTGCTTCCGGCAAATATCCCAACCCGAAGCACCACAGGCTCCGAAGCTGTATCTCTGTCTAGCTGCAGGAAAAGCGCGGTTCCCGTCAGCAGTATGCCTGTCAGCAGAGCTGCCAGCACCTTCGGCTTCATGCCAAAGCTCATGGCTCATCAGCCTCCACATCCCTCGCGGCAAGTCCCGTCTGAACGGCCCAAATGGCAAGCTGGGTACGGTCCCTCAGATTCAGCTTCCCCAGCACCACGCTGAGACTATTCCGCACCGTCCCCTCGGACAAGCTCAGCTTATCGGCAATTTCCTTGTTGGAGAGACCCCTGCCCACCAAAGAAGCCACCCTGCGCTCCGTACGGCTGAAGTCAGCTTCCCCATCCGAGTCAGCCTCTATCGCCATATTCGATTTTGCCATACGGGAAAAAAGCTTGACCACCTTGTTCACGACTGCCGGATTCAATATGGTTCCACCGGATATGACCTTGCGTATTGCGTCCGTAAGCTCAGTGACTGAAACTCCCTTCAGCAGATATCCGCTGGCTCCGTATTTCAGGGCATTATAAACGTATTCGTCATCATCAAAAGTAGTCAGTATTATGATGCTGATTCCGGGGTACCTTTCCTTTATTGCCTTTGTGCAGAGCACCCCGTCCATTTCAGGCATCCTTACATCCATCAGTATCACGTCCGGCTGCTTGGAGCCCACAAAGCTCATGACTTCCTTGCCATTTTCCGCGGTTCCTACGACTTCCATATCGGGATTCATGTCCAGAACCACCTTCAGGCTCTCCCTTATGAGCTCCTGATCGTCCGCTATCATAACCTTTATCACGTCATCACCTTTTTCAGGTACATCAATCCCTAACGCTCCTACCATTTACTGACTTCTGCACGAATCGTGAAAATCCTGCCTATCCCTGTATTTTTCCATCAAACTATGATATTATGATTGTATGTTGAGAAAATGTAAGGAGGTCGCAAGATGACACCGGAAAAAGTACTTATGAAGCTGGCAAATGGCAGCGATGTGCGCGGCATCGCAATGGAGGGAGTCGCGGACGAGAAGGTCAATCTTACCGAAGAGGCGGCAAACCGCATAGCTACCGGATTTGTCCACTTCCTTTCAGACAGGACCGGCAAAAAAGCATCGGCGCTTCGCATTGCCGTGGGGCACGATTCCAGGGTAACGGCAAAGGCAATAAAAACCGCCGTATTAGAGGCGCTTACCGCTTCAGGGGTACACGCTATGGATTGCGGCATGGCATCCACTCCCGCCATGTTCATGTCCACCGTGTTCAAGGAAACTGACATGGATGGCTCCATAATGATTACGGCCAGCCATCTCCCCTTCAACCGGAACGGCCTTAAGTTCTTCACAAAGGATGGCGGCGTAGAACACGAGGACATTACCGTAATCCTGAAGGGAGCCTGCCGCTCCCCTGAGGTAAAGGGTGATATATCCAAGGCAGAGCCATTCGATCTTATATCCCTCTATTCCGAGCATCTCTGCAAAAAAATACGGGCAGAACTGAATGACGGGGACAAGCCGCTTGATGGAATGCACATAGTGGTGGATGCCGGAAATGGCGCGGGCGGTTTCTTCGCCTCAAAGGTATTGGATGTCCTTGGGGCAGACACCTCCGGCAGCCGGTACCTTGACCCTGACGGTATGTTCCCGAACCACATCCCGAATCCCGAAAACAAGCAGGCTATGGAGGCAATACGTCAGGCTGTGCTTGAAAGCAAGGCGGATCTTGGACTTATTTTCGATACTGACGTGGACCGTATGAGCGCGGTATTGGAAACAGGTGAGGAAATCAGCCGCAATGCCCTTATTGCCATGATGGCGGCTATCCTTGAGCCCGCCTATCCCGGTAGCACCATCATAACCGATTCCGTCACATCGGACGAGCTTACTGTTTTCCTGGAGCAGGAATTGAAGCTGAAACACCTCCGCTATATGCGCGGCTACAAGAACGTGATAAACGAGTGCATAAGGCAGAACAAATCCGGCAACGTATCTCCCCTTGCCATAGAGACTTCAGGACACGGGGCACTAAGCGAGAACTACTATCTGGACGATGGCGCCTATCTGGCCGTAAAGCTCTTAATTGCCGCGGCAAAGGCCCGTAAAGCCGGCAAAAAGCTGGGAAGCCTCATCGAGAAGCTGGGCTATCCCGCGGAAAGCCGTGAGTATCGCCTGAAAATCGTTGGCGAGGATGATTTCCGCGCATACGGAGACAATGTGCTGAAGACCTTCCGTCAGCGCGCCGAGGAAAAGGGCATCAAGATTGCAAGCCCCTCCTACGAGGGAGTACGGCTTGTCTTCGAGGACGGCTGGGCGCTTCTCCGCATGTCTCTCCACGACCCAAACATGCCGCTAAACGTGGAAAGCAGAAACCCCGGAGGCGCGCATGAACTAGCGAACCGTGTACGGGAACTTATTTCCGATTTCAATTCCTTGGATTTGAGCGTATTCAATAAGTAAGCCTGCCGGCTTTTTGGGGATTTCTCTCCGAAAAGCCGGTTTTTTAGAAAATATTTGACAAGGAAAGCCCTCTATAATATGATTGTTTCATTGTAATTTCTGACATTCACAGCTTTTCAGGAGGCAAGTTTTTTACATGAGTACAAATGAGAATTTGAGAAATATCGCCATAATAGCCCACGTAGATCACGGCAAGACCACACTGGTTGACGCCATGCTGAAGCAGAGTCACATTTTCCGTTCCAACGAGCAGGTCGCGGAACGTGTCATGGATTCAGGTGATCTGGAGCGTGAGCGCGGCATCACCATACTTTCCAAAAACACTGCCGTCATGTATGATGGCATCAAAATCAATATCGTCGACACCCCCGGCCACGCCGACTTCGGCGGCGAAGTGGAGCGGGTGCTGAACATGGTGGACGGCGTACTGCTGCTGGTAGACGCGTTTGAAGGTCCAATGCCCCAAACAAAATACGTCCTTAGGAAAGCATTGGAGCAGAAGCTGAAGCCCATCGTGGTAATAAATAAGATTGACCGCCCCGACCAGCGTGTGGATGACGTATACGACGAGGTTCTGGAGCTCTTCATGGAGCTTGACGCTGACGACGATCAGCTGGATTTCCCTGTGGTATACGCAACAGCCCGTGACGGAATCGCCAAGCTTGCCATGGACGACGAGAGTGAAAGCCTCGAACCCCTTATGCAGACCATTGTCAAGGAGATTCCCGCCCCCCACGGAAGTGCCAGCGGCCCCCTCCAAATGATGGTAACGACCCTTGAGGCAGACGAATATGTGGGGCGTGTTGCCATAGGCCGCATCATCCGCGGCAGCATACAGCCCAATCAGACTGTTGTTCTCATAAACGGAGATCAGGAAACCAAGGCTAAGGTTGGAAAGGTTTTCACCTATCAAGGACTTTCCCGGGTGGAAACAGAAAAAGCCGGAATGGGCGAGATTGTTGCCATTACCGGACTTGGAAACGTAAGTATCGGCTACACCGTGGCAGATGCCGAGAATCCCGAGGCATTGCCCACGATAAACATAGACGAGCCTACTCTGTCCATGACCTTTGGCGTAAACACCAGTCCCTTCGCGGGCCGCGAAGGACAATTCGTCACCTCCCGCCATCTCCGTGACCGTCTTTTCAAAGAGGTTGAAACCAACGTCAGCATGCGGGTAGAGGAAACGGACTCTGCCGACGTGTTCAAGGTATCGGGACGCGGCGAGCTGCATCTTTCCATACTCATCGAAACCATGCGCCGTGAAGGCTACGAGATGCAGGTGGGCAAGCCGGAGGTTGTCTATAAGACCATTAACGGTCAGCTCTGTGAGCCAATGGAAAACCTGACGGTTGAGGTTCCCCAGGAATATATGGGCACTGTCATGGAATCACTGGGACAGCGCAAGGCCGAGCTTTCCAACATGACTGAGCTCTCCGGCTACATGCGCATGGAGTTCGTGATTCCCGCGAGGGGACTGCTTGGATTCCGTTCAGAGCTCTTGACCAATACCAAGGGCAACGGCATCATGAACCATGTGTTCCGTGGATATGTTCCATACAAGGGAGATATTCCCGGGCGTACCCATGGCTCATTGGTAGCCTTCGAGCAGGGTGAAACCACCGGCTACGGCATCTACACTCTTCAGGACCGCGGCACCATGTTCATTTCCCCAGGACAGCAGGTATATGAAGGAATGATCATCGGCGAAAATTCCCGTGAGATGGATATAGACATCAATCCCTGCAAACAAAAGCATGTATCCAACATGCGCACCTCTTCATCTGATGAGGCCATAAGGCTGGTTCCGCCACGTATACTGAGCCTGGAGCAGGCGCTTGAGTACATAAACAAGGATGAACTGGTGGAGGTCACCCCCGGCAACATCCGCCTCAGAAAGGCCATATTGGATCGTACCATTCGCGGACGGGCCGCAAAGAACGCAAAAAAATAAAGAGTAGCATAATCTTTAGAATTGCGTTATAATATTGACAGTGATTGACAAAAAGGAGGCATATTATGGAAATCAAGTATGATGCCAAGATTACGGCCGTGGGCAATCTGGCCCGTACCTTTCTGGATAACAACAGCAGCATCATTATCCTGAACGAAGGTGTTCGCCCGAATCTCGCGGACATGGTGGTGGAGCACACCGTTGCCGAGCTTACTGCCGATATCGCCGTGGGAGACCGCCTCAAAATCGGCAACACCGACTTCAAGGTAGTCAGCGTAGGCGATGTGGCCAATGACACGATACGTGAGGAAGGCCACTGTACCATCGTCATCAACGCAGAGGGTTCCATGCCCGGACAGATTATTGTCAAGGGTTCTGTTCCCCCACGCCTCCATTTAGGTGACACGATTCAGTTCTACACGAAATGATAGACTAAGGCTGAATTCAGTTCCTTAGTCCCTGTTAGCATCAAAAAATTCCTTCGGTATCGCTTTACATACCGAAGGAATTTTTTTCGCATCATTAGCAAATAAGAAAAGCGCAGCCTAAACCTCTCCAGACTGCGCGAATCTAATGACCTATATTTTTATGCTATACGGCTCAATTCTCGCCCGCTGCGCGATGCTTGCTGAAGCAATCGCGGCAGTACACCGGACGATCATTTTTAGGCTCAAAGGGAACCTCCGTCTCCTTGCCGCAATCCGCGCAGGTAACGGTATACATCTGGCGCTGTTCCCCGCCATCACGACCACGGCGCCTCTTATCCCGGCAATCCCGGCAGCGTGCAGGCTCGTTCTCGAACCCCTTCTCTGCATAAAATTCCTGTTCACCCGCGCTAAAGATGAAATCTTTGCCGCATTCCTTGCATACAAGTGTCTTGTCTTCGAAAGCCATGAAAAAAACTCCTTACATATTGTGTTTGTCCCAATCCGCTCAGAGAAGCTCCCTTAGACGCAGCAACCCACTGTGAGCAAGCGCTCACATTACGGGGACTGATTTCTGGTGACTGTGTCCTTAAACAACAAGCTGCAAGGGAACACCCTAAAAAGCGAATATCCATAAACTATAGTATACCTATTTTTCAAAAAAATGCAAGTAATTTTCTATTTTTCCTTCTTTTCCTTCCTTACATTTAAGGAAATGTTCATAAATTATTATTCAGCAGTTCCGGTGTGCATTGGAATGGAAACCTCAACTATGAAGCCCCCATCACTCCAGTAGTGGAGCTCTCCCTTCAAAAGCTCCAAACGCTCCCTCATATGACGAAGCCCGAAGCCCTGTTTTAGATTATCACAGCCTTCACCGTCATCCGAAACTACGATGCGAAGGGCTTCCTCATCCGTGCCGATGGTTATATTCACGTGCTTGGCGTGTCCATGTCTGTTGGCATTGGTAACGCATTCCTGTACTACGCGGTATATGACCTCCTCCTCGTCTTCGCGCAGATGCTCGGGCCACCCGTTTATGAGATATGATACTTCCATGCCGGAGGATGCCATGAAATCCTCAGTCATCTTGAACAGAGCCTCCCGAAGCGGCAGCCTCTCCAGATCATCGGGGCGCAACTTACGGACCGACCTCCGCACGTCCTTTATGCCGCGAAGTGCTGTTTCCCTTATCTTTGCCAGCTGGGCTTTAGTGAACTCAGGAGCCGTATCCATCGTAACCATGCAGGCATCCAGACCTGCCGCAATGCCCGTCAAAGCATGGCCAAGGGTATCGTGTATCTCCCTTGCCAGCCTGTTGCGTTCCCGTGTCTCAGCTGTCCGCTCTGCCTCGATGGCATAGGCCCTGAGCCGTTGGTTCGCATCGTTGAGCTGCGCGTTCAAGGACTGTATCCTCTCGCTTTCCCTGTGCTTCCCCTGTACGAATACCATAACATAAAACACAAACAGTATGGTGTTAAGGGATATAAACACATTCAACAGGGTCTTCAGCACTGCCTGTGCCGATGCGTTATAGTAAGCTATATATGCTTCTATGGGGACAGCCTGTATCTGTGCCGAAGCCAGATTGTAGTTGGCAATGATATACAATCCCGTCATAGCCATCACAAGTATAACACGCTGATGCTTTCCCCGGTATCCATGAAGCATGTCTGCCACCACCAGAAGCACTACTCCATGATAGGCCAGATTCAAACCTCTCAAAAGACCAACGCAAGCGCAGATTTCCCCGAAAATCACCACATATGACCATGGGTTTCTTCGCGTCTTGTCCTGATACCTGTAGATCCGGCCAAAAAGGAAAAGCAGGCCAAAGGATATCGTTGGCAGCAGTAATCCCCAAATCGGCGCCATTGGAATTGCCGGCAATGTATCCAGAAATGAACGCGCCGACATAGATTCCACGACCTTATTCTGTGTAACGCACATAAAACCTGCAATAAGGAATACCACCAGACCATTATACAAATACAGCAATTCATGCAGTGAGGCAAGCACGCTGGAAGATTGATTTTCCTTCATCAGTCCCACCCCTCTATATTACTGTCGAAGATATTTTCCCTGTACCAGAGCCTTGTGGGGAGCTTGATAGTGCGTGCATGCTCCCTGCCCTCTAAAATCCTGTATGCCTGTTCAGCCGCCCGCTGTCCTATAGTTCGTGGGGATTGGCCCGCGGTCGCCGTCATATGACCCTCGGCAATCATCTCCTTTGTCTCAGGGACTCCGTCCACTCCATAGATCATAACATCATCCAGCCGCCCTGCCATACGCAGTGCCGCCATAGCCCCCATTGCGGCCGGATCATTCAGAGCCATAACCACGTTGATTTCCGGATGCCGCTCCAGCATACGCTCCATGGCGGGCATAGCCAGCTCAAGCTGGCCAAGGCACTCCTCCTCGTCCACGATACGGAAGGTATCATACTGCGCAATAGCGTCACAGAAGCCCTGCATACGATCCACAGAGGAGCGTGCTTCCGAATGCTTCAGAAGCGCGATATTCCCTCCCTCCGCATGGGAAATAAGATGGCTGGCGCACTGCTGACCTGCCATGTAGTTATCCGATACCACTGTTGACATCACATATCTATCATCCTGCACATTAGTGTCAATGGCAATCACAGGTATACGTGCCAGATACGCGCTCTCTATGGCAGGCTCTATCTGCTCCCAGTCCACAGGATTAACGAACAGAAGCTCAACTCCCCTATCCACCAGTTCCTTTATCTCCTCCGTCTGACGTTCCACTGAAAGGGCAGTATCCCTTGTAATCAGGATATCCCCGTGATTTTCCACCGCTGTACGGATTTCTTCATCTATAATGTCATAAAATGGATTATTCAGGGTCATATATACAGCTCCAAGCTTTCTGCGGTGCTCATTCTGTCTGGCAGAATAGTCTTCACTGCTTAAATGGAACATACCATAGCAGAATCCCCCCAGAACCACAAGCGTCAATATAACGTACAAGAAATATCTTTCCTGCTTTATCATATATACACAGCCTCCAATAGAACGCTCCAGATGTTTCCACGTCATATACTTTCTGCCATAAATGAAAATTTCCTGCCATAAAATGCTAATATCCCAGCTTCAAAGAAGCAGGGTTTTAAAAACTCACGTCGAAAATTTAGTAGAAATAGAGTAACACAATCATTTACGTTATTATTTTGCAATATGGTTATAAATTATTTAGGTTTTGCCTAAGTTGTTTTAAGATTTTTGTATTTATATCTGTAAAAAGCATATATTCATTTCGTTATTCTATATTTAATTTCAAAATTGAGAGGAGTCTTATTATGTCCGCAAATGATAATTATTGTTTTGCCTGTGGAAAGGACAACCCCATTG